>QMYD01000034.1 GCA_003662485.1 Candidatus Hecatellales archaeon
AGCAGACATCGTTCGCTTAGGAGAGAAAGCTAGGATTCAAGACTTGGAAATTTCTAGGGCAAGGGCAAAGCTTGACTGGGAGGCGCAGTACAAGCTTTCGATTGACCCTGAGAAGGCGAGAAGGATTAGGACGAGGGCTAAGCTTAGGGCGGGCACCTGCAGCATGTGTGGAGAATACTGCGTTTACAGGGTTATTAGGGAGAAAAATTAGCCTCACTCTTCGAAGGGAAGATGGAGAATGAACTATGGCCAACTGTGTCCCCCTATATGGGAACCTGTCCTGTAATAGGTTTATGGGGAACATGCAACTGTCAGAGTTAAATTTAAGGAAGTATTTTGCAAAGCTAAGTGAAACGTGAAAAGTGGGGAGAAAAGCCCTTATCAGGCTTCTTTTGCTAATTGTAAGCCCCGGGCGGGCTTCGAACCCGCGACCTTGGCCTTACCAAGGCCACGCGCTAACCAGGCTACGCTACCGGGGCTCATAAAGCATATTATTGCTGGACGCTTTTATTTTTTGTTGGTGGAGGTTTTGAGGGCGTATATTCTGATTACGACTAAGCCTGGAACCTCGGAGGAGGTTGTAGCCGCCATTAAGCGTACTAGAAGCCTGAAAGGCGTGAAGTTGGCTGACTCGGTTTACGGCAGATTCGATGTTGTAGTGGTGGTTGAGGTTAAAAGCCTTGAGGAGCTAACCAAGCTTACCTATAGGATTATTGAAAAGCTTCCAAACGTAACCCATACTGAAACCTTGGTTAGCCTTTACTCCTAAGGTGGTTCTGGGGGATAAAACAGGGAAATCAGAGTTTCTGTGTGGACGACGTTTGGAAGCTGCTCGATCATCTCGTAGACTATCCTCCTCAGTTCTTCAAGGTCCTTGGCCTCCACCATGATTACTGCGTCAAACCTTCCGAAGACGGAGTTTGCCAGCTTCACCCCCCTAACCCTTCTAGCCCTAACTACCTCCTCCGAGGTTCCAGGCTTCGTTGTCACTAGCACGAAGGCTCTTATGGGCATTTTCCCCCACCCTAAAGGTTTCTGCCTCCAACGGTTAAAGCTTTCCCCGTTTTCACTTGGTGATTACTGGGAGTCTTCTGCCATCCTTGCTGTAGGCTGCGGTGTCGCTTTCGGAATGGTAAGGGTGGGCGACTATAACCATCACCCTACCATAGAAGTGGTTTAGGTCCTCCACAGACGGTTTGAGGCTTCCCGAGGGGTGGGAGTGAACGGTTCCTGCTATCGAGGGGTCTAAGGGTAGAAACCACGGAGAGAAAGATGAGAAGCCTTCGCTGTGGACGGCAAAGGGTGGAATAAGAAACTCTTTAATCCAGAGGATTCCCTCGGAAATTTTCCCCCTGAGGAGTAGGAGGATTTCCCTTGGATGCATGTGTCTGGCGTAGGCTAGAAGTCCTTCTAAAACCTCAGCCGGAAACCCTACGCCTCTTAGCTTCTCCAAGCCTCCCCCCTTAAACAGAAAAGTAGATTTTGGGGCTTAAAAAATTAGGGTTTAAAAAACTTTATAGTAAAGCTTATATAGGAGTTTACACCATACTTCTAAGCCCAAACGTTCCCGGGCTCCTTATGATTACACCGCCCTCCTCTGGAAGGGTTTGGTGTAGGAATAAACCGGGGGAGGGGTGATTATTGAAAATGAAGGCTAAGGTAACCCGTGAAGGGGTGGAGAGGGGTATTCCAACCCGCTGCCCCGAGTGTGGAAGCTCCATCCTTGTTCAAAGTGAAACTGGGGAGATTGTTTGCAGCCAGTGCGGCCTCGTTATTAGTGAGGAGGCCTTTGATAGGGGGCCTGAGTGGCGGGCCTTCACACCCGAGGAGAAGGCTGAAAAGAGTAGGGTTGGAAGCCCCATATCAATTCTGCATGCTGACAAAGGGCTTCCCACCGTGATTGATAAGGTTGGAAAGGATGCCTTCGGCCGAAAGGTTGGAATGGAAACCCGCATGCAAATGCTTAGGCTTAGAAGGTGGCAGACCAGAACCCAGTACCAGTCTCCGGTGGAGCGAAACCTCCTTCAGGCCCTAGCAGAACTCGACAGGATAGCCGATAAAATACATTTACCCGAAGACCTTCAGGAGGAGGCTGCCGAAATCTATAGGAAGGCCTTAGAGAAGGGGCTTGTGAGGGGACGCTCCATCTCAGCCATTGTGGCCGCAGCCGTCTACGCAGCCTGCCGAAGATATGATAGGCCGAGGTCGCTTAAGGAGGTTGCCGCCGTAAGCAGGGTTAAAAAGAAGGATATAGCCCGCTGCTACAGGCTTCTCGTCCAAGAGCTAGGCTTGAAAATGCCCATCCCAGACCCCAAAAACTATGTTTCAAAGATTGCTGCGAGGGCTGGGATTCCTGAGAGAACTCAGATTGAGGCGATTAGGCTTCTGGATGAAACGGAGAGGAGGGGGGCGGTGGTGGGCAAGGACCCCATAGGCATAGCTGCTGCAGCCCTATACATAGCCTGCGTGCTCACGGGGGAGAAGAAAACTCAAAAGGATATAGCGGAGGCTGCGGGGGTAACCGAGGTAACCGTGAGGAATAGGTATAAGGGGCTTAAGGATGCCCTAGGCCTCGACGTTTAGGGAAGCCTTTTCTTAAGCCTCACCACCCTTTCAGCTACCCTCACCAGCCTTCCACGATGGGTGGTGGCAACCAGCGTTTTACCCCTCATAAGCCTACCCTTAAGCGAGGAGATCATAAGGTCGACGGTGAGGGCGTCGAGGAAGTCTGTTGGCTCGTCTAGGAGGAGGATCTCAGGATCCGTAACTACTGCTCTGGCTAGGGAAACCATCCTACGCTCCCCAACGCTCAGGGTGGAAACCTTCCTGTCAGCGTAGCTTGAAATCCAGAAGGCTTTCAAGGCTTCCTCAACCCTCCTATGCCTTTCAGCCCTTCCAACCCCCGCAAAAACGAGGGGTAACTCCACGTTTTCGAAAACGGTCATGTCGGGGACTAGGTTGTCCGTTTGGAAGACCACGCCTACATGCTTTCTCCTGAAGTCGGCAAGCCTGCTTTCGGGTAGGCTTCCAATCTCCACATTTTTCACGTATATTTTGCCTGCCTGGGGCTTGTCGAAGCCCGCTATAAGGTTTAGTAGCGTCGTCTTACCACAGCCCGTAGGGCCGAAGATGGCGAGAAGCTCACCCCTGTAGACTTCAAGGTTTAGGTCCTCAAAAACCTTCAAGAGTTTACCCTGACTATTGTAAGCCTTTTCCACGTGTTCAAGCCTTATGATAGGTTCAGGCATGAGCCAAAATCTCCGCAACAGGCTGCCTAGAATCCTTCCAAACGGATAAAGCCCCGAGGAGGGCGCCTAGAAAAGTTGAAAGCATGACTAAGCCTAGGGTAAGCAGGGTGAAGGTTTTCAAGCCCTGAAGGAGGAAAAGCAGGATTAGGCCTCCAGCCATGCCTAGGGCTGAGGAGAGTAGGCCTAAGATGGAAAGCTCCGTTAGGACGGCTAGTGTAAGCATGCCTCTATCAGCTCCTAGAGCTTTGAAGAGGGCTAGGTCCCGAGCGGACCACTTAACCATGTGGAGCATCACCGCCGAGTAGGCTACCAGCATGATTATCCCGGTGGGGATGAGGGTTAAACCTTCAGGATTGCTGAGGAAGCCTGCGAAAAGGATAAAGTTGGCCACGATGGTGGAGAGAACTAGGATGCCAAGTTTAACCCTAAGCCAGGCTATCCTAAGGCATTTCAACCCAAGCCAGAGGGAGGCTCCAAAACCCTTTAAAGGGAAACCCATCCCATCCCGCCTCTTAAATTTGTGGAAGAAAAATTTGGGGGTTTAGGCTTCCAGCTACTCTTCGGATTGTGGAATCACCCTTACGACTAGGGGTTCCTCTCCGCCTTCAAGTTTTTCAGGTTTAACTTCGGGCTTGGGGGGAAGCTCCTCGTACTCGGCCTCCTCCACCTCCTTCGGTGGGGAAACTAGGAGGTTCAGGGTGTTTTCCACATCCTTCTTCTCCTGGACGGTTTTTGTAATAACGGAGTTGAGGTATTCGCTGGCCAGCTTGTAGGTTTCATCGCTGATCTCGCCAGCTTTATGTTGAACCTTCAGGTGGCCTAAGAACCTCTCCAAGTGGTGAATATGGTTTTCCAGCTCCTTAACCCTGTTCCTTAAGCCCTCAATCAGCGTTTTATGCTCTTCCTCCAGCTTCATCAGCGAATTCTTATACTGGCTGCAGAGCTCATTGTAAACATACTCTGGAATCTCATGGTTTTTAAGTAGCTCGTCTAAGGCTTGAAACCTCTTCTTGGTTAAGTCATGCTCCTTCCTGAACTTTTCAGCCTCCATCTTCCAGTTTGGAACGAGCACGAGGCTGTCGTCTTCGATAATCACTTGGCTGCTTGAGAACTCCTCGAAGCTTCCTCCCCTGTCAACCCCCACGGAGTTAAGGCGGCCGTTGGAGTCTAACGTTATGCCTACAACGTATCCTATGTACCTGCGGTATATGTCCTTGGCGGGCTTACCAATGAATTTTTGAAGCGCCTCATACTGAAGGGTCAAATCCCCCTCTCCCCTCGCAAAGAGTGATCAGCTTAGAACAGGTGAAAGCTCCTCTTCAACTTGTCTAGGAAGGACTCCTTCGGCTCATCGTCGGCTATGGTCTGGGGATCAGAGCTTGCAGCCTGTACTGGGATTGAGGCTGCCACCGGCTGGATGGCTTCCTCCTCTTCGAGCTTCACCGCCTTCCTAAACTTGTTCCCACAGGAATGACACAGGTAGATGGAGACCTTCATGGCTTTGCCCCTCTTGGATTTCGGCCTTACCTCCCAAGACTTGACTAGCTCCACATCCTCGCTCTTGCATCGTGGACATTCAACCATGGCTAATCACCGACAGCCCTAGCGGAGAAAGAAGAATTAAGGTTTGTGAGGGAATTAAAGGCTGGAAAAAGCCTTAACAGGACTTTTCAAGCTTCGCATTTTAACCCCCTTTTAACATGGGGAGCTAAAAGTTGGTGGGGGGAAGGTTAGCGTATGGACTGGGTCTGGGAAAAAGGATTGAAAGGTAATGCTTTGAAGGCTTAACTATTCGACGTAGATGGCTGGCCGGTAGGGTTCAGCCATGGAGGCCTTACCCTTCGGATCATAGATTCCATCCTCATCCTCCCTGAAGACGTAGACTTCGGCTTTTAGCTCCCCTTCAAGGAAGCCTTTAACCCTGCGGAGGAAGGAGGCCTCATCCACCATTCCAATCTCAAGCCTCCTCTCCCTGGCGGAGTTCTCCAACCTTGACGCTTCCTCAACCATTCTTGCAATTTGCTTCCCAAGCCTTCTAGCCTCAGGCTTGGAGAGAGCTTCCCCTATGAGCTGCTTCACTTGGGCTCTTCCACGCTTGAGGGCTTCAAGGTAGACCTCCCACTTCCATGGGGAAGCCGTATAATAGCAGATTTTGCTGGGCTTAATTCCCGTAACCTTGAGGATGTGCTTGGTGTCCTCGAGGAGGAGTTTTAAAGCCTCCTCAAGCTCTTCAGCTTCAAGGTTTTGCGGAGCCTCCTCCCTGCTAGGCCATGGTGCAAGGGAAACAAAGCCTTCCCCACCAATTTTCTCCCAGAGCTCCTCGCAGAGGTGGGGGATAAAGGGTGCCAGAAGCCTAATCCAGATTTTAATGGCCCTACGAACAGTGGGGGGATGCGGCTTCGTCCTACGTAGGTACCATCGGAAGTCCTTCCAAACCTCGTAGAGGGCGTTCTCCAGAGCCGTTCTCGTTTTGAGGACTTCTAGGGCTTCAGCCACTTTTTCAGCTCTCCCCCCAAGCATGCTTAGAAGCCAAGCCTCCACCTCCTCAGCTTCATCCTTCCCCTCAGCCCTCCAAGCCTCTAGTATGAACCTTTGGAGGGAGGAGAGGTTTGCCTTAACCTCCCTTAGGCTTTCAGCCCTCCAGTCTGGGTCGTCCAGGCCTTCAGCCGCAAGAAGAACAACAGCCCTGGTTACGTCAGCCCCATGCTCCTCTACTGCCTTTCTGAGGGGGATGAAGTTTCCCTTAGACTTGTGCATTTCCTCACCCTCAACCCTCATGAAGCCGTTCACGGCTACGGCTCTGGGCCAGTGCTCTCTGGGGAAGAGTGCTACATGGTGGAAGATGAAGAAGGTTAGATGGTTTTGGATGAGGTCCTTCCCAGAGTTTCGCAGGTCGACGGGGTACCAGTAGAGGAACTCCTCCCTCAAAGCCTTAATTAGTTCAGCGTTTAATCCGAGTTCTCCTGCAAGCCTTTCAAGGTCTCCCAGCCCGTAGAAGACGTAGTCGAAGAGTTCTGGGGTTAGCTTCTCAGCTGGTATGGCTTCCTCCCTTATAAGCCTATTAATCGTGTAGAAGGCCATGTAAACAGTGGAGTCGCTTAGGGTTTCAACTATCCAGTCTGGAGACCATGGGAGGGGTGTTCCAAGCCCCGTCTTCCTCGTGCAAGCCCAATCCCTAAGCCAGTCCACGACAGCTTCAAACCAAGCCCTAGCCTCCCTCGGGTAAACCTCCATCATGGATAGGGCTTCCTTAACCCGCTGCTTCCACTCCGGGTTGGAATAATTCAGAAACCACTGGTCTTGGAGGATCTTAACCGTGCAGAGGGTTGTGCAGCGGCATACCACCCTCTCAGGCAGATCATACATGCTGTCGAAGAGGCCTCTAGCCTTAAAGTCTTCCGTAATCCTCTGCTTGGCTTCGGCTACCGGTAATCCAGCATAGGCTCCACAGTTCTCCTTCATAACACCCTTGTGAAATTCTCTTTTGTAGACGAGTTTGGTTGCCTCCTCAGCCTTGGGGTCATGCTGATCCCTTACTCCAAGGCTTTCCGAAATTTCGAGAGCTGGATACTCGCCTAAACCCTCCACGCTAATAATGGAGATAGGCTCTACAGCCTTAACCTCCTCAGGCGAGATTCCAAACTCCTCGAGGAGCTTTGGGTTTTCCTGCAAGTCTTTCAGGGCTATCCAGTCGTAGGGAGCGTGGGCTGGAACGCTGTAAACCACGCCTGAAGCGCTCTCCGGTTTTACAAACCAGCCTGGAAGGATGGGAAGCATCCTACCATGGATGGGCTCCCTACACCTCCTGCCAACCAGTTCGCAGCCCCTGAAAACCCTTAAAATCCTAACCTTCCTCAACTGTAGCTTGAGCTTTTCAGCCGCCTCTTGGCTTACAATCCATTTTTCACCGTTTACTTCGGCTTCAACGTATTCGGCTTCGGGGTTAAGCCATAGGTTGGTAGCTCCGAAGATGGTTTCAGGCCTGAAGGTGGCGGCTGGAAGGTAGGCATCGTCTAAGGCAAACTTTACGAGGACGTATTCTTCGGGGTATACGCCTGAGCCTTCAAGTCTGTCGGCGTCGCCTACGGGGCTTTGGCAGCGTGGACACCAAACGACGGGGTGGGTTCCCTTAACCACGTAGCCCTTCTCCCTAAGCTTCAAGTACTGCCACTCTACGAAGCGGCTGAACCAGGGGTGAAGCGAGGTTGTATGAAACTCTCTACGCCAGTCTATGGAGAGGCCGAGCCTCTTCACAGCCTCCCTATTATAGTCGGTGTAGTATTTGGCCATGTAGGCTGGCTCCACAAACTTTTCCAACTCCTCCTCTGGAACTCCGTCTATCACCCTTAGGGCTTCGATAAACTTCTTATCTCCCCTCTTTATGCGTTCGGAGGCTCCTGCAACGGTTTCACCCGTCCAATGCCAAGCCCAGGGGAATAACACGTTGAAGCCCTTCATCCGCTTGTAGCGGGCTACCACATCCACCCGAACACTCGTGTAGCCGTGGCCTACATGAAGGGGGCCACTCATATACGGGTAAGGGAAGGTAGCGAAAAACTTGGGTTTTGAAGGGTCAGGATTAGCCTCAAAGATTCTGGCTTCAGCCCACCTCCGCTGCCACTTCTCTTCTATGGCCTTAAAATCGGGGGCGCTCATTTTTCCATCCTTCCAAGCTGGCTTTTGAGGATGTCTAGGGCTTGGCTTAAGGCCTCCTCCACCAGTTCGGGTTTAAGGTTTCCACCCTGGCTGAGCGTGGGCTTTCCGCCGCCGCTCCCCCCAGCTTTGGAGGCTAGGGTTGAGGCCAGCCTCCCAGCGTGAACTCCTTTAGCCGCAGCCTCATCGCCCGCCACCACTACAAGCCTTACTTCGCCTCCCCTTATGCCGAACATGGCGGCTACAAGGTCTGGTGCTACCTTAGAGGCTTCGTAGGCAATGGCTATTAGGTCTTCCACCCCGAAGTCTTCAAGCCTAACCGCTGAAAACCTTAAGCCTTCCACCCTTACAGCCTGGCTTAAAAGTCTTTCAACCGTTTGCCTGGCCAGCTTGCCTCTAAGCCTTGAGGCCTCCCTCCTCGCAGCCTTCACCTCCTCCACAAGTGTTTCCACACCCTTCTCCAACTCTTCTACCGGAGAACCTGTGATGGAGGCAAGCCTCCTAAGCCTTATGGTTTCCCTTCTAGACTCTCTAACAGCTTGGAGGCCTGCTGTAAAAATGATTCTTTCCACGCCGTCCTGGATGCGCTCCGTCCGGAGAATCTTTATTGGGCCTACCTCACCAGTGGTGGAGCAGTGGGTTCCACCGCAGGCTTCCACATCCCACTCTCCAATCCTGACGATGCGTAGCTCTCTTCCCGGAACCACTCCGCCCTGGTAGATTCTGAAGCCATATTTGGCTTCGGCTTCACCCCTGGGCAGCCATGAAACCTCCACGGGTAGGTTTTCCATCACCACTCTATTTGCCTCCTCTTCTAGCGCTGCCACCTGCTCTTCGCTTAGCTTGGCGTAGTGGGTGATGTCGAGTCTAGCCCTACCCGGCTCCTTTAGGGCTCCATGCTGCCAGACGTGGTCGCCTAAAAGCCTTCTCGCCGCCCCAAGGATGATGTGGGTTGCGGTGTGGTGGCTCATAAGGCTTCTACGCCTCTCCCAGTCGACTACTCCTTTAACCCTGACGCCTAGGGGTGGCAGGCTTCCCTCAACCAGATGTACCACCACGTTTCCAACCTTGTAAGCACCTTTAACCTTAACTTCTCCACCCTCCCACCTTAGGAAGCCAACATCAGAAACCTGTCCTCCACCCTCAGGATAGAAGGCCGTCCTGTCAAGCACGAGGAAGCCCTGGGAGGCGTAAACCACCTCAGCCTCAAACTCCCTTAAGGCTGGCTCCTCGTAGTATAGGAGCCTCGTGGGTTTAAGCTTGGAGACCTCCGCCTCCACCCCGCTTGGAATGGGAGGCCTAGCCTCAGCTTTGGAGGCCTCCTGGTGGAGGGCTGCCACCTGGCTGTAAAAGTCTTCCGGAGGCTCAACCTTTAAACCCATTTTTTCCACTGTTTGGGCTACATAGTCTGGGGTTAAGCCGTGGGAGTCGTAGAGTTTTAGGAGGGCTTCGCTTGGAACCTGGCTTAAGCCTTTAGCCTTAAGTTCGGAGGCAAGTCTTCGAACAACAGCCTCCCCACGCCTCAGGGTTTCCCTAAATCTTTCCTCCTCAACCTCCGCCATCTCGTAAATTACCTCAGCCCTCTCCAAGTATTCCGGGTAGTCTCTTGAAACCTCCCTGAGTTGGAGGCTTAAGATTTCGCTTAGGGGAACCTTTAAGCCTAAGCCGTCCAAGTTTCGGAG
>QMYD01000035.1 GCA_003662485.1 Candidatus Hecatellales archaeon
TGGAGAAGACTTCGCTGTGGCCACCATAGTTAAAACGGAGGGCCCCACCCCGAGAGGCCCTGGAGCCAAAATGATCGTTAGGAGGGATGGAAGCATCTATGGGTCTGTTGGAGGTGGACCAGTGGAGAGGAGGGTGATAGAGGAAGCCCTCGCAGCTCTTAGAGAGGGAAAACCGAGAATCATAAGCTTTAGGCTGAGGGAGGACGCTGACGGGATGACTTGCGGGGGAAACCTAGACGTGTTCATTGAACCAGTCCTCCCAGAGTTCACCATCCTCATCTTCGGTGGAGGCCATATAGGTAAGGCACTTGCGAGACTGGCCTCCGCCATAGGCTTCCCCCACATCCTCATCGACCCCACGGTGAGGAGAGATGAAATTCCAGCGGAAACCAGGCTGGTGGCTGAAAACTATGTGGAAGCCCTCTCAAAGATAGAGGTTAACTCGAAAACCTGCGTGGTGATTGCCACGGGAAGCCATGAGATGGATGAGGAGGTTTTGGGTAGGGTGATAGGCTCCAACGCCCACTACATTGGGATGGTTGCAAGCAGAAGGAAGGCTGCAGCCATCATGGAAAGGCTGAAAAAGCGGGGTGTAAGCGAGGATAGGCTTAAAATGGTTTACACACCCATTGGCCTGGACATAGGTGCGGAAACCCCTGGAGAGATAGCCGTAAGCATCCTGGCCGAAATCATCAGCAGTATTCATGGGAAAACCGTGAGGAGCCTGCGTGATGGATAGGCTGGTTCTGGTTAAGGGTGGAGGAGAGCTGGCCACCGGGGTAGCCCACCGACTCCACAAGGAGGGCTTCAAGGTAGTCATAGTCGAGAAGGAAAAACCCACAGCGGAGAGGCGGACTACCTCCTTCGCTGAGGCTGTTTACACGGGTGAACATGAGGTTGAAGGAGTTAAAGCCAAACTCGCCAAAACCATAGAGGATGTTTATAGAATTCTGGGGGAGGGCAAAATTCCGGTGGTAACAAGTCTGGAGACGCTTGCCGGATTGAAGCCCAGCGTGGTTGTAGATGCAAGGATGGCGAAGAGGAATCTAGATACTCGGATTGACGAGGCCCCTCTGGTTATAGGGTTAGGTCCAGGCTTTAAGGCTGGCGTGGATGTTCATGTGGTTATTGAAACCAAGCCCGGCCCCGACCTTGGAAAGCCCATACTTTCAGGGGAAGCCCTGCCAAGCGACGGTGTTCCACCTTCCATTGCAGGCCGCACCTTTGAGAGGCTTCTGGTCTCCCCAGCCTCTGGAGAGTTTAAAGCCGTAAAGCGGATTGGCGAGAGGGTTGAGGCTGGGGAAGTAGTAGGCTTTGTCGAAGGGAAACCCGTTAGAAGCAAAATTTCAGGCCTAATCTACGGGCTTGTCCACGACGGGGTTAAGGTTAAAGCAGGCAAGAAGATTGGAGACCTAATTCCAGCCGAAATCCCCTTAGAGGAAGGTTTGAAAATGATTCACCACATTTCGGATAGGGCTAGGGCTATGGGGGAAGCCGTGCTAAGAGCCATTCAAATGCTTAGAGGCTGAGGAGGCTAAATGCCAATATAGGCCTTCTTTATCTTCTCATCTTTCACGATTTCATCCCGGCTTCCGCTAGCTACTATGCGTCCATTTTCGAGAAGGTATACCCTTTCGGCTAGCTTGAGGGCGTAGTGCACGTTCTGCTCTACGAGGAGGATGGTTACACCTTCCTTGTTTATCTGCTCCAACACGTTTAACACCTTCTCCATGGGGATAGGTCCAAGACCTGTGGAGGGCTCATCGAGGAGTAGCAGCTTAGGATTCGACATTAAAGCCCTGCCTATGGCTAGCATTTGCTGTTCGCCTCCGCTTAGGGTTTCGGCAAGCTGGTTTCTCCGCTCCCTCAGAATGGGGAACATATTGTAAACCCTTTCAAGCATGTCTCCCATACGTTTTTCAGCCTCAGGCGTGTAGGCTCCAAGCATGAGGTTTTCTAGGACCGTCATGTCGGGGAAGAGTCTCCTCCCCTCAGGCACGTGGGAAATACCCTTCTCCACTATTTTGTAGGGTGGAAGCCTGTCGATTCTCTCCCCGAAAAATCTTATTTCCCCGGATTTGGGGCGGAGGAGGCCTGAGATGGTTTTTAGGAGGGTGGTTTTACCAGCTCCATTGGAGC
This sequence comes from Candidatus Hecatellales archaeon, assembly GCA_003662485.1. Classification (GTDB taxonomy): domain Archaea; phylum Thermoproteota; class Bathyarchaeia; order Hecatellales; family Hecatellaceae; genus B25. The sequence continues at coordinate 2,140 of QMYD01000035.1, forward strand.
CTAGGAGCACAACCTTTTCACCCTCCTCTACCCTAAGCGAAACCCCCCATAGGGCTTGGAGGTCCCCGTAGAAAACGTTTATCTGGTTTACTTCAAGCATAGGCCTTCCCCAGGTAGGCTTCAATAACCTTAACATCCCTTGAGATTTCCTCGGGGCTTCCGTCGGCTATCTTGGCTCCCCTGTCAAGCACGATCACCCTATTCGAAATGCTCATAATAGCCTTCATAACATGCTCAACCAGGCACATGGTTATCCCAAGCTTATTCAACCTCTTCAGCAGGTCTAAGGCCTCCTCGGTTTCAGCCGGATTCAACCCCGCAACCATCTCGTCTAGGAGTAGAAGCTTGGGTTTGGTGGCTAAGGCTCTGGCAAGCTCCAAAAGCTTACGCTTACCTATCGGAAGGTTCTTGGCTGGAAAGTCTCGGAGGTCTTCTAAGCCGATAAACTTGAGAAGCCTCTCAGCCTCGTTTAGAGCTTCCTCCCTCCTATCCGTAAGGGAGAAAGCCCCAACCATCACGTTTTCGATAACCGTCATGTTGGAGAAGGGCTTAACCAGCTGGAAGGTTCTCGCAATACCTTTCCTAGAAATCTGATGAGGCTTCAAGCCCGTGATATTGCTTCCATCAAACTTTATGGTGCCTGAGTCAGGACGGTAGAAGCCCGTGATAAGGTTGAAAACCGTGGTTTTACCAGCACCGTTAGGCCCTATTAAACCGAGGATTTCACCCTTATGGATGTGGAAGGTTAGGTGGTTAACCGCAACGAGGCCTCCGAAACGTTTGGTTAAATCTTCAACCTCTAGGATTTTCATGCTTAATAAAAAGTTTTTTATAAAGGGTATTAAGTTTTTTCTTTATTGAAGGAGGTGTCGATGGAATCTTGTCTGAAGGTCAGCCTTCTCGTAGGACTGCATTAAAGATTGCTGTTACCGCCATTGTCTGCGGTGTGATTGCAGGGGTTGGCGGGTGGTTTATAGGCTCAGCAGCTGCTCCACCACCAAGAACGGAAACTAAAACCGTTACGAAAACTGTTGCGCCGAAAACCTATACGACTACGGTAACCCCCCCGCCAGTAACCATTACAAAAACTAAGACAGTAACTGTTACGGCCACCCCAGCTGTGAAGGAGGTTAAGATTGGAACGGTTTGGCCCCTCACAGGGCCTATTGCAGCTTCAGGTGAGAAGCATCTTAAGGGTGTGGAGTTGCGTGTAAAGGAGGTTAATGAGGCTGGGGGTATTAAGTCGCTTGGTGGGGCTAAGATTAAGCTGGTGGTGGCGGATAATCAGGGTGACCCGAAGATTTCCGCCTCGGAGACGGAGAGACTTATAACCACGGAGGGTATCGTGGGCTTTATTGGCTGTTATACGAGTGGAACAACGCTTCCAGCCACGGAGGTAACCGAACGCTACAAGATTCCAGCCGTAGTCTCTGCTGGCTCACCCAAAGTTACGGGGAGAGGCTTCAAATATGTGTTTAGGGCGCATGCAGAGGTTTTCAAGACGGCTAAGGTTACCTTTGAATTCCTCAAGAAGGTTATGGGTGTTAAAACGGCTGCCATAGTCATGGATAGCGGAGCTTACGGCTCTATTTCAGCTAAGGTTTGTAGTGCGCTAGCTCCAGACTATGGTATAGATATTGTTTTCAAGGAGTTGTTCCCAACGGGAACCACGGATATGAAGCCTTTGCTACTTAAGGTGAAGGAAGCAGCTCCAGAAGCCATTCTAGCCGTGGCCTACATTGCCGACGCACTCCTAATGGTTAGGCAGATGAGGGAGGTAGACTTGAACGTTAAGGCTTTGATTGCGCCTGGTGGTGCAGGCTTCAACGACCTAACCTTCATCAAGGAGGGTGGCAAACTCGCCGAATACGTGCTCATAGGCATATACTGGAGTCCTGACGCCGGCTGGCCTCACAACGCCGAATTCGTCAAGCACTACACGGAGGTGTATGGAGAGCCTCCTGACCCACTAGTGGAGGAAGCCTATGAGGCTGCCTACGTGCTCTTCGACGCCATTGAGAGGGCGGGCTCAACAGACCCGGAGAAGATTCGTGAGGCCCTAGTGGCTACAGAAACCATTTGGACGGCTGGACCTATCAAGTTCTCCAAGCCTGGTGAAGGATTCCTGCTTCACCCCATGCTGAAGAAGCTCGGCATTAAAGAGCAGATAGGCGAAAACATCTACGATAACACGGTGATCGTTCAGGTTCAGGATGGAAAGTTCGTAACGGTTTGGCCTGAAACCGTAACGTGGAAGGGTAAAACCATCAAGGTGGCTGCAGCCAAACCCAGGGTTCCCATGCCCACCTGGAAGGAGAGAGGCCTCTAGCACAACCGTACTTTTCCCTATCCTTTTTTTAAGGGGCGAGACGCATGCTACTGCCACAGGTGATACTTGAAGGTGTAATGGTTGGAGGCATCTACGCCCTGGCAGCCACAGGCCTCACGCTGGTTTTAGGCGTGATGAGGGTGCTTAATCTCGCCCACGGCCACTTCATGATGATAGCCATGTATCTAACCTATTTCCTCTACGTTTTCTTCGGCCTCGATCCCTTCCTCTCCATTCCGATATCTATGCTCTTCCTCTTCGCTGTGGGGATGGCCCTTCAGAGAACCATTGTTAGACCGGTGATCGACGCACCTGTGGTGAACCAGATGATCCTCATGATAGGGCTGCTCATCTTCCTGGAGAACATGGCAGCCTTCCTTTGGACGCACAATTATAGGGCGCTAAAGGGTTATGAGGGAGTTGTCCTAAGCTTCTTCGGCTTCAGGCTTGTGAGCACAAGGCTTGCCGCCTTCGCCATGGCCGTAATCATAACCGTTTTACTCTACATTCTGGTTATGAGGACGAAGTGGGGTAGGGCTGTTAGAGCCTGCTCCACCGATCCAGATGCAGCCATGCTTATGGGGATAAATGTTCCCCGAATAAGGCTTCAAGCCTTCGGCTTGGGTGTAGCATTGGCTGGGGCTGCAGGCAGCCTCATCACCACCACATACTATATTTTCCCAAGCGTTGGAATGCACTATATTATCGTGGCCTTAGTCATCGTGGTGCTTGGGGGGATGGGAAACATTTTCGGAGCCCTAGCGGGAGGAATCATATTAGGGCTGGTGGAAGCCTTAACATCCTTTTACGTTTCCTCCCAGCTTAAACTCATCGGAGTCTTCATCGTTTTCATCCTCCTACTCTTGTTCAGGCCTGAAGGCTTGTTCGCTAGGAAGAGGGGGTAACCGCCATAGAGCGCAAACGGCTTGGAATAGGACTCATACCTCTAATCATTCTTTTAATCGTCCCCTTAATCTCCTCCCACCCCGTCCTCCTCCACATCTTCATCTACACCTTCTTCTTCGCCTATTTTGCCCTAGCCTGGGCCATCTTAGGCGTCCTAGCAGGTCAGCTTTCACTTGGCCATGCCATCTTCTTCGGCATTGGAGCCTACACTTCCATCATCCTGCAGATAAGATATGAGGTTTCACCTTGGGCGAGCATGGTGATTGGAGGAGGGCTAGCCGCCCTCATGGGGGTTCTACTCGGCTTCCCCTGCTTTAGGCTTAGGGGAGCCTTCTACGCTCTTGCCACCCTAGCCTTCGCCGAAGTGCTCAGAATCCTCGCCATATACTTCGTCGACTTCACTGGAGGGGCAGAAGGCCTAACGGTTCCCCTAGTCGGCGAATCCCTCTACTACTTCCAGTTTCTGAGTAAGGTTCCCTACTACTACGTGATGTTAGCCCTCCTCCTCGTGATGATCTTCGTCTACCACAAGGTTTCCACTTCGAAGCTTGGATATTATCTCTCCGCTATCAGGGAGGATGAGGATGCAGCGAGCTCCCTTGGCATAGACACCTTTAAATGCAAGCTTAAGGCAGCTGCAATAAGCGCCTTCTTCACGGGTGTCCTAGGCGTCTTCTATGTTCAGTACACTCGCTTCATCCATCCGGCTTCAGCCTTTAGCATTTGGAGGTCCTGCGATCCCATTATTATCTCCGCCCTAGGGGGGCCTGGAATCCTAGGACCCATCGTTGGCTCCTCCATTATTACGCCCATAACCGAAGTTCTGATTATGACATTAGGTGGGGGCTTCGCCACGGTTAAAATGATGATTTACGGGGCGGTGCTTGTGATAGCCATTCTAAGGATGCCGGGAGGCCTCATCGTACCCCTAAGGAAGGCTTACCAAAGGATGGCTCGGAGGAAACCCCTCCAGCGAAGATTTTAAATCCCGTAGGGGGAAATACTTTTTTGCCATGGACTTCGAGCTAGATGAAGCCCAAAAATCTGTTCAGAAGATTATGAGGGAGTTCACTGAGAGGGAGGTTATACCGCTAGCCGAGGAGATAGACAGAAAACAGGAGATACCACTTCAGCTAATGAAGAAGCTAGCTGATATAGGATACTTCGGCATGAGGTATCCTGAGAAGTATGGTGGAACAGGCCTGGACACGGTGTCTGAATGCATTGCCATAGAGGAGCTTGCCAGAGGCTCCCTCAGCGTAGCCTTCGCAGCCACCATGCAAGCCTTCCAGTGTACGGACTTCATCTACCTCTTCGGCTCCGAAGAGCAGAAGCAGGAATGGCTCGTCCCAGCCATCAAAGGGGAAAAATTTGGAGCTTTCTGCCTCACAGAGCCTGGGGGAGGCTCAGACCTCTCCATGCTGAAAACCACGGTTAGGGTGGAAGGAGACGAATGCGTAATAAACGGTACGAAAACATTTGTGACCAATGGCCCCATGGCAGACTGGTATATTACGGCGGTAATGGCAGTGAAGGAGAAGGGCTTCTGGGGTATAGACTTCGTGGTGGTGCCCAAGGGCACCCCAGGCCTCATCATAGGCAAAAACATTCCGAAAAGCGGCCTGCGGGGAGTGAAAAACTGTGAACTCATGTATGACGAGTGTAGGGTTCCCCTCAAAAACGCTCTTGCAGGCATAGGCGAGGGGAAGGGTGGAGCCTACCTTCAGGGAATCCTAGCCGAAATAAGGCTTATAACCGGGGCGCTTGGCCTGGGGCTAACCCAAGCAGCCTTAGATGTAGCCGTAGAATACGCTGGGGAGAGAGTAGCCTTCGGCCAGCCCATCAGCCGATGGCAGGGGATAAGCTTCAAAATCGCAACCATCGCTACGGAGCTGGAGGCAGCCAGAGTCTTCCTCTACTATGCAGCCTGGCTTATGAGTAAGAAGATTAAGGAGGTTGGAGCCTTCAAGGGTAGGATGGACCCCCAAGTCGTTAAAATCTCAAGCATGGCGAAGAACTTCGCCTGCGAGCTTGCTCAGAGAGCTGTAGATGAGGCTATGAGAATTCACGGTGGATACAGCATGTCGGAGGAAATGCCCGTGAACAGGCTTTGGAGAGATGCAGGAGGACTCCTCTGGGGTGGAGGAACCACGGAAATAAACAACATCATAATTGTAAGGGAAATTTACCGGGAGAGGAAGAAACGCTAAAACCTTCCAACTAAGTTTTTTAACCTGGAAAGCTAAGATTCCCAGTAGGTGAGTGGGTGCTTGTTCGACGGTAAATTCCTCGAAGAGCTCGAGAGGAAGGAAGCGGGGTGGATGGAGGAAAGGGTGAAGAAGGCTCTGGCCAAAACGCCTGAAAGGAAGAAGGAGTTTAAAACCTTCTCCGGCATTCCCTTAAAGCCGATTTACACGCCCAACGACGTAAAGGACTTAGACTACCTGAGGGAAATTTCCTTCCCAGGCGAATACCCATACACGAGGGGAATCTACCCGCTAATGTACAGGGCACGCCTCTACACGATGAGACAGTACACGGGCTGGGGGACCGCTGAAGAAACAAATAAAAGATGGAAGTACCTGCTCGCCCATGGGGAAACAGGCCTAAGCGCAGCCTTCGACCTTCCAACCCAGCTTGGCTATGACCCCGACCATCCATTAGCCAAAGGCGAGGTTGGAAAGGTAGGATGCTCCATGAGCAACCTCTCCGAGTACGAGCTACTCTACCAAGGCATCTCCATGGATAAGATAAGCGTTCACCTCCAGGTGAATGCAACTGCACCCTTCATCGTGGCCATGCATATTGCAGAGGCGGATAGGCGTGGAGTGCCGAGGGAGAGGATTTGGGGAGCCTGCCAAAACGAGATTTTAAAGGAGTTTGTGGCTAGGGGAACCTTCATCTACCCCGTGGAACCCTCCATGAGGCTTGCCTGCGACCTAATGGAGTTCTGCGTTAAGCAGATGCCCAGATGGCAGCCCATAACCGTATGCCAATACCATATTCAGGAGGCTGGAGCAGACTTTGTAACCGCCATGGGGCTTAGCTTCGCAAACGCTATAGCCTACGTGGAAGCCATGCTGGAGAGAGGCCTACCCGTCGACAGCTTCGCCTTCAACATTTCGGTTTGGAACTGCATGTGCGGTCCAGAATTCTTCGAGTCCATATGCGGTTTGAGAGCTGCGAGAAGGCTTTGGGCTAAAATCATGAAGGAGCGCTTCGGAGCCAAGGATCCACGCTCCTGTATGATGAGGATCTTTGTGGGCTCGGGAGGCTTCCACCTAACTAGGAAGGAGCCCCTAAACAACATCGTTAGGATCGCGCTTCAATCGTTGGCTGCAGCCCTCGCTGGCGTTCAAGCCCAGAACATGCAGTGTTATGATGAGGCCTTCTCCATCCCCACTGAGGAGTCCATGCGCATAGCCCTAAGAACCATGCAGATAGTAGCTTATGAGTCGGGTGCAGCCGACGTCATAGACCCGCTGGGAGGCTCCTATTTCGTTGAAGCCCTAACCAACGAGATCGAGAAGAAGATTATGGAGATCGTTCAGGCAGTAGAGGATGAGGGGGGAGCCATCGAAGCCATTAGGAAGGGTTGGATGCAAAGGCTCATAGCCAAGCAAGCCTACGAGCAGCAGAAGAAGATTGAGGAGGGAGAAATCGTAAGGGTTGGAGAAAACCTCTTCGCTGTTGAGAGGGAGGAGAAGCTTGAAAACGTTTTCAGGGTTCCACCAGAGGTTGAGGAGGAGGTAATCGCAAGACTGGAGAAGTTCAAGGCTTTAAGGGATAAGAGACAGGTTGAGGAGGCTCTGGCAAGACTTCAAAGAGCAGCCGAAACCGGGGAAAACACCATGCCCTACATTATTGAGGCGGTTAAGGCTAGGGCCACCCTCGGCGAAATGTGCGATACTCTTGCTCAAGTCTTCGGCAGAGCTGAGGAAATGGTGGTGTGGTAAGCTTAGGGGGTGAGAGGGATGGAGGAAAGGAAGATTAAGGTTTTAATTGCTAAGCCTGGGCTTGACGGGCATGACAGGGGTGCTAAGGTTGTCGCCACAGCCCTAAAGGAGGCTGGGATGGAGGTAATCTATACCGGGAGGTTTAAGAGGCCGGAGGAAATAGTCTCCCTCGCCCTGAAGGAGAA
>QMYD01000036.1 GCA_003662485.1 Candidatus Hecatellales archaeon
CCCCATGCCAGACTTCGACGAATACTTAAAGGAGCTTGAAAAGGAAGGAATTCTGGTTGCCTGGAGGAGGAAGGAATGGCCATCCTAATAGATGATAAAACCCCATGCATCGTGCAGGGGATAACGGGCAGGGTTGGAGTAGCCGTAACTAGGGTTATGGTTAAGTATGGAACCAAGATTGTGGCAGGCGTCTCCCCTGGAAGGGGTGGAAGCAGGGTTGACGATATACCCGTCTACGACACCGTGGAGGAGGCCGTGGAAAACCATCCTGAAATCAAGGCTTCAGCCGTAATTGTCCCCGCCCTCTTCGCTAAGGAGGCTGCCCTCGAAGCCATGGACGCCGGCGTCAAGCTTATCGTTTTGAATCCTGAAAGGGTTCCCCATCAAGACATGCTCGAACTAATAGAGTATAGTAAGCGTTATGGGGCTATGATTATTGGGCCGAATAGTCCTGGAATCGTCAGCCCCCACAAGGCCATGCTTGGAATCTATGCAGCTGGAGCTGGTGTAGACTGGCTCTACGAAACCTTCAAGCCTGGACCGGTTGGAGTGATTTCGAGGAGTGGAGGTCAGTCAACCACGGTAACCTACCTACTCACCAGTGCTGGGATAGGGCAGACGACGGTTATAGGTATTGGGGGAGACCCCTTCGTGGGGACGAGATTTGTGGATCTCCTACCCCTCTTCGAGAAGGATGAGGAAACTAAGGCTGTGGTAATCTTCGGGGAGATTGGAACCACCCAGGAGGAAGAGGTTGCAGAATTGCTTAAAAGGGGAGGATTCAGTAAGCCCCTCATCGCCTACGTGGCTGGAAGAGCTGCCAAGCCAGGCATGAGATACGGCCATGCTGGAGCCATTATCGAAAGAGGAGTAGGAACGGCTGAAGGAAAAATGAAGGTTTTAAGGGAGGCTGGAGCCTTCGTCCTCGACAGCCTAAGCGACCTACCCAGAACCGTTAAGCAAGCCTTAAACCTGTAAGGGCTGGCTAACCCTTTTCCTTCTCCTTCAAGGCTTTCAGGATTTTCTCGGGGGTTATAGGTAGCTCCCTCAGTCTAACCCCTATGGCATCGTATACGGCGTTGGCTATGGCTGCAGCCACACCCACCATGGCTGGCTCCCCTACACCCTTGGCTCCGAAGGGCCCCTTCGGGTCAGGCTTATTAATGAAGATTATTTCAATTTCCTCGGGCATTTCGTAGTTGGTTGCAATCCTATAGGTGTTGAAGTTGTCGCTTTCAACAACCCCCGTTTTCTTGTTAATCACGTAGTCTTCGTAGAGGGCGTAGCCTATCCCCTGCGAGATTCCACCCTGAATTTGGCCTTCAACGGTCATTGGATTTATAACCCTACCACAGTCTATGACCACCACGAACTTTAACACCTTAACCTCCCCCGTTTCCGTGTCCACCTCAACCTCAGTGAAGTAGGCTCCTGTGGGAGGTGAAGAGTACCTAGAGGACCAGGAAGCCTTACCCGAAATATTGAAGCTTTCACCCTTAAGGTCCCAGATGGTGCTTCTGGCAATTTCCCCTATGGTTAAACCTTTAGAGGGGTCTGCCTTAACGAAAACCCTCCCATCCTTAACAGTCAACTCCTCAGGGGAAACCCCAAGCATTTTTGAAGCCCTCTCCAGAAGCTGTCTTTTCGCTTCCCTAGCCGCCTCGAGAACAGCGTTCCCGGTTACGTAGGTTGTCCGGCTTGCATGGGAGCCTAGGTCAAACATGGCTGTGTCCGTGCTCCCCGTAACCACGTGAACATCTTCAGGCGAAATTCCAAGCTCTTCAGCTGCGATTTGAGCCAGCGTTGTCCAGCAGTGGGTTCCAGGGAAGGCAGGATTAATTATCATGTTTACAGAGCCGTCCTCATTGAACTTGATCATGGCGCTGGAGTGCTCGATTAGGAGGGGCCAGGCTCCGCTACAGTGCATCATAGCAGCCATGCCTAAGCCTCTCCTCTTCACACCCTCCTGCTTCTTCAGTTTCCTCTTCTCCCACCAGCCTATCCTTTCAGCCCCAATCCTTATACATTCATCCTCATAGGTGCTTTCAATGGGGCAGGGGCCGAGGTTTGAGGGTTCCCCAGCTTTCTTAACGTTTTTAAGCCTAAGCTCGACGGGATCTATTCCAAGCTTCTCCGCCGCCATGTCCATGATCTGCTCGACTACTGTGGAGGCTTCAGGGTTTCCGTAGCCTCTCATGGCTCCAGCTGGCGTAGTATTCGTGTATACCACGAAGCATTCTCCATCCGTGTTTGGACACCTGTAGTGGCCTAAACCCCACATGAGAAGGATGGGTCCGGCCAGGTAGGCCCTCGCAGCGTAGGCTCCAGCCCAAGTGTAAACCTTCATCTGCATGGCTATTAGGGTTCCATCCTTTTTGAAGCCTGCCTTAACCGTAACCCTATCAGCGGTTCTGGTTTCCAGCGTGGAGAAGTCTTCCTCCTTACTATGTACAATCTTCACGGGTTTACCAGTCTTCATGGCTAGGGCTATGGCTATGGGCTCACAGTAGAGGCTCAGCCTTGTGCCGAAGCTTCCTCCAACGAAGGGTGTAACCACGTTTATCATGCCTTCTGGGAGGCTGAAGATTTTGGCTAGTTCCCTCCTAAGCGGGAAGGTTAGCTGGCAGGGGCTCCAAACGGTTACCTTCCCTGTGGGGTCCACGTAGGCGGTGCAGGCCTGAGGCTCAAGGTGGGCTCCAACCTGCCTTGGAACGAAGAAGGTTCCCTCCACCACGCAGTCCGCCTCTGCAAAACCCTTTTCCACATCTCCCTGGGCGAAGGGATATTTTACGTGGGCGGCAATGTTCCCCTTAGCATGGTCGTGGATTTGGGGGGCATCAGGCTTCAAGGCGTCATCTATGGTGAAAACGGCTGGAAGGGGCTCGTATTCGACCTCTATAAGCTTTAGGGCCTCCTCCGCTACGTATTCGTCTACGGCTGCCACCGCCGCCACGGGGTCTCCAACATACCTCGCTTTGTCTGTTAGAACATACTGGTCTGGGGGCTGGAGGGTTCCACTAGTGGCCATGGGCATGTCCCTAAAGGAGGAAGCATACTTCACCTTTGGAATATCCTCAAAGGTGAGAACAGCCTTAACGCCTGGAAGCCTCTCAGCCTTAGACTTATCTATCCTGAGGATTTTGGCGTGGGGGTGGGGGCTCCTAAGGATTTTGCCTACCAGCATTCCAGGAAGCTTCACGTCTACCGTGTATATGGCTTCCCCAGTAACCTTAGGAACCCCCTCCATTTTCAGGGGTGGATGGGGTTTACCAACCCAGGAGAACTCACTCATACTCGCTCCCCCTCCTCCTAATTTCCTCAGCCGCACTCATTATAGCCTCAATAATTTTCACGTAGCCCGTACACCGGCATAGGACGCCTGAAATGTATTCTCGAATCTCCTCCCTCGTGGGGTTGGGATTCTCGTCGAGTAGTGCCTTAGCCGTAAGAAGCATGGCAGGCGTGCAGAAGCCGCACTGGACGGCTCCATGCTCAAGGAAGGCCTTTTGAAGGATGTGGAGCTTCTTATCCCTAGCCAGGCCCTCAATGGTTAAAATGTTTTTATCCCTCACGGTTATGGCGAGGGTTAGGCAGGATAGAAAGGGCTTCCCGTCTACGAGCACGGTGCAGGTTCCGCATTCTCCAACTCCGCAGCTTCCCTTGGTTCCAGTGAGGTTAAGCTTATCCCTTAAAACCTCTAGGAGCGTCATGTGGGGTTCAACTTCCACCTCGTAGGGTTCACCATTAACAGTCAGCTTAATAACTTGTTTACCCCTCAACCTTTAACACCAGCCTCCACCTTGATTTTTTCCACCGCCCTCCTCGTTAACACCTTAACCATTTCCCTCCTATACTCAGCAGTGGACCTGATGTCGGTGATGGGGTTCACCTCTTCGGCAGCCCTCTCAGCAGCCTCCACCACGGCCTCCCTTTCAAGCCTGGTTCCCCTTAGGGCTTCCTCAGCCTTCCTCGCCCTCACGATGGTGGGGGCAACGGAGCCTAAGGCTATCCTCACCTCCTCGCAGCCTCCATTTCTAAGCGTAGCCCTCACCGCCACATTCACCTTCGCAATATCTGTAGCCGTCCTCACAAGCTTCATGAAAGCTCCAAAACTCCCTTTTGGAAGCGGGGGAACCAGAATGCCCGTTACCAGCTCGCCGGGCTGGAGAGCTGTTCTCTTCACGCCTAGGTAAAAGTTTTCTAGGGGCATACTTCTCTCCGAGGATGGCCCTGCAATCTTCATTTGAGCGTCTAGGGCTAAGAGTGAGACAGCCACATCGGAGGCTGGGGTGGCTATGCAGAGGTTGCCAACAGCTGTCCCCATATTTTTCACTTGGATAGAGTGGATGGAGTGGATGGCGTCGAAGAGAAGCCTGTAGTTTTCCCTAACCTCCTGGGAGCGTTCGAGAGTTCGAAGAGTGGTTAGGGCTCCAATCTTCAATCCTTCACTATCCTGCCTGACATAGTCTAGTCCAGGTATCCTTTGAATGCAAACCAGCCCTTCAACCTGGATTTCACGCCTGCGTATTCTTGCTAGTAGATCTACTCCACCCGCCAGCACCCTAACCTTTTCCCCGTAGTCCCTTAGAAGGTTGGAGGCTTCCTCAACAGTTTTGGGCTCAAAGTATTCGAAGGGTGTTAAAACTCGAACCATCCGTCAAAACACCTTAAGCGCTCATTATCACTAGCATTCTAAGGCAATTTAAGTTTTAGCTTCCTATCTTATGTGGAGGCTTCCATCGGGCAGAATGATGACGGTTAAAGGCTTTAAGAGGCGCTTCTTCCTTATCTTGCCTTCAGCCTTAAGCTGAACCTCCCTCAATATTTCTATGCAGTTCATTTTCACCCTAATGTTTGCCTCATCAGCCTTTTTTAGGATTAGGAGGGGAATTCTGAGGATGGGGGTTTTGGGAGGTATCTTCAGCGTGGCTGCAATTTCAAGCTTGCTGAGAACCTCTAGGGTGGCTGCAGCCTTCCTAATGTTTCGGTGAGCCCTCATCTCGAGGATATTAACGTTTTCACGGGTTGTTTTCAGCTTGGAGGCTATCTCCCTCTGGGAGAGACCTTTCCTCCTAAGCCTTAAAACTTCAAGCTGACGGCTTGTAAGGAAGATTTCAGGCATCCCTCCAGCCCTCCGGCATCGACTCGTGGGCGAAGGGGCAGAAAACCTGCAACCCCATTATTTTTGCAACTCCTATGGCTGTTATGCCGTAGATTAGGTGGGGCACCCTAAACCTTCGACAGTAGTCTAACAGTTCGAAGAGGGTGTTGTTGATTAGGCTACTACCCGTTATTAAAACTACGTCAGCCTTCGAGATCACCTCCCTATTCAGAGAGGAATCCAAGATTCTAACTCCAAACTTCACCTTCCCAACGTTTTCCGGATTCATATCGGTAACGTATACCTTAAAAAGTTTTGATAGAGCTTCGACATGGGAGGGCTGGTAGCCTATGTGGGCAACCCTTACCCCCCTGCCATACCTTTCAAGAATTTCCCTAGCCATAACCTCACCGCACTCCTCTGCCTCCCCTTTCACGCAGTGAATTACTCTTTTAACCTCTCCCGAGAGTCTCATCACAGCATTCAGCGCGGAGAAGAAAAGGGCTCTGTTGGTTACGTCCTCCAGGTTAAGCCTTAAAACGTCCTTAAGCCTCATCTCAGTTTCTCGAGGTCTATCTGTGAAGGCTTGACCGCAGCACCCCCTAACCTCGCAGTGCTCTATGAACTCTTTCCCCCTCATTAGAGCATACTCCCTTGAGGGGAGCCTAACAAAGTTTGAGTCAAGTGTGAGGAATCTGGCCTTCTCCTCTAGGAGGCCTAAATCTTCAAGTCTACTTTTCAAAGCCTCCCTAAACTGCTCGTTTAAACCCGAAAGATTCATGGCTTCAACCCTTTTCACGTGGAAACCTTAATGGCTTTCAGCTTTATTTTCACGAAAACCTTCTTCCCCTTTGAAAGGCTCTGGCCTTCGAAGGCTTCCCTAGGCATCTCTGAGAAGACTTCGAGGCTGCCTCCCAGCCTTACCTTTACGCTTACGGTTGAGCCGTTAACCTTGTAGTCCACTATTTCTCCCCTGAAAAGGTTTACGTTGGGGCCTGGAATCTCCTCTGCGGAGAGGAAGATATCCTTGGAGTTTACGGCTACCTTCCTTATGGGGCGCCCCTCATAGGGCACCGTTAGAAGTATCCCATCGCAGTCCACCTCGGCTACGCCTCCAAGAGGCCTATAGGACTGACAGTTGAAAATGTTAAGTCTACCTGTGAACTCGAAAACCTCCTCGCAACTTGGAGAGAAAAGTATTTCGGGTAGGGTTGAGCTTTGAAGCAGCCTACCCTTGTAGAGGATTCCAACCCTCCCACCCATCTCCTCAGCCTCAGAGAGATCATGGGTTACGAAAATGGTTGTCAGGTTTAGGCTCCGCTGAAGCCTCTTAAGTTCGATTCTAAGATGGTAGCTTGTTTTCGGGTCTAGGTTGCTGAGAGGCTCGTCGAGTAGTAGAACCTTCGGGTTGGCTGCTAGAGCCCTCGCCAGGGCTACCCGCTGTCTCTCCCCACAGCTCAAATCCTTGGGGTAACGGCTCTCCAAGTGGCTTATGCCCGTAAGCTTCAGGAGTTCCCTAACTTTCTCATCGACTTCCTCCCTGCTCAGGCCTCGTACTTTGAGGCTGTAGCCTACGTTTGCCTTCACGTCGAGGTGGGGGAATAGAACCGAGTTCTGGGGAACATAGCCTACTCTCCTAAGTTCTGCGGGGAGATGGTCTACAGGTTTACCGTTGAAGAGAACGGTGCCCCTATACGGGGTTAACCCCGCTATAACGTTTAGGAGGGTGGTCTTCCCCGAACCCGTAGGGCCTAGAAGCGTGAAGAACTCGCCGTCCTCAACCCTCAGGTTTACGTCGCACAGGATGTAGTCGTTGGAGACATTTCTCAACTCCACGCTGGGCATCTTAAAACCTCCATCTGGTTAGTCTCCGCTCCAGGAGGAGGAGAAGCTTCTCAGAGCAGAGGCATGCGAGGGATAGAACCATCAAGCAGGCCATTATAACGTCAACTCTTAGGAGGCTTTCCGAACTTATGAGGAGAGCTCCAATCCCCGTGGGGATGGCAACCATTTCGGCTGCTATGATTACTCTCCAAGCCATTCCAGCTTCAAGCCTTAAACCCGTGAAGATGTTTGGGAGGGCTAGGGGCAGAATAATGGTGGTTAGAAGCTGCCTCTTAGAGGCTCCAAGAGTTCTAGCGATGTTGATAACCTCCCTATCCACCGACCTTATGCCTGTAACCGTGTTGTAGAGGATAGGGAAGAAGGAGCATAGGAAGACTATTGTAACGGGTAGGGCTTCACCTACCCCTATCCAAAGCATTAGGAGGGGAAGCCAGCCTAAGGCAGGTATAGGCATTAGAAGACTGAATATTGGGTGTAGAGCCCTATTAACAGCCTCATTATAGCCCATTAAGATGCCTACACCTATCCCTGCTATGGCTCCCAAAACGAAGCCTGCCAGAACTCTTACTAGGCTGCTGACGAAGTTCTCTGCAAGGATTCCGCTGCCAATTAGCATATACATGGTTACCATTACATGTGAGAAGGGTGGGAAAAGGTATTGAGGGAAAAATTCAGCCCTAGCAATGGCCTCCCAAATGGCTAAAAACGCTAGGATAGGGATAACCCATAAGATTTTCTCCGCCTTCATGACTGAGAACCGAGAAAGCTTAAATCCACTAAATCTTCAGCTTTAAGCCTTTCATCCAGGTAGCCCAATTTATACGATAGGTCTATGTATTGCTGGATAACCCTAACGTCAACCTTTGTCGTATATTCAAGGTTATTCATGGACTTTAGAAGTAGCTTGGGAGTTATGGCTTCTATCTGGGGGTTTAACACTTCAGTTTTAACGCCTTGAGGTGAAGTCTCCCTAAGCTCTTCTGCGAGAATTTCCGCAGCTTCAAGCCTATGCTCATTTATGAATTTTGTCCCCCTCTCAGTTATTTTGACAAGCTTTCTAACGGCTTCCGGATTATTCCTAATCAAGTCTTCCTTAACCACTAGGACGCTTCCCTCCATTTCAGGCCATATTTCTTGGCTTCTAGCAATAACGTGGAAACCCCTAGAGGCGGCTAGCGTAGCCCAATGCTCTGGAATAAATGCAGCGTCTATTTTCCCAGTAGCTAAAAGCATAACCTGCATCGGTGGGTTTGCACGTCGAACCTCCACATTCTTCAAGCCATACTTTTCCATCACTAGGTGGAGGAAGAGATCCGTCTGGGAGCCCTCACGAACGCAGCCTACACGTTTTCCTTCCAAGTCCTTAAGCGTCTTTATCTCAGGCTTCCCAACCACCACGTATCCATGGAAGTGGGTTCCGGCAACAATTTTTATCGGCACCCCCCTAGCATAGGCCATTATCGCTGGCCCAAGGCATAGGTAGGCGGCGTCTATATCTCCCCGTGCTAGGGCTGCTGAGAGAGCCACACCCGTAACATAAGTGTTAAAGCATGTTACGTTTAGTCCCTCCTCTTTAAACCAGCCCTTATGCTTAGCAATATAGCCACAGGCAGCATGATTATTATACTCCACCGCAAGCCTAAGAGAGGCTTGAGACTGCTGAGGGAAATACAATACTATTCCTAAGACGGCGAGAACGAGTAGGCTGCCTATAGCCAGCCGGCGAATCATCGAATTCATAAACATTTAAGCTTAATAAAACCTTTATGTAAGCATAACTGTTTATCTTTTAGGTTGGATAGGCGTGAGCTTAGCCCCGTGCAGCCTGAGGAGGGTCTAGCCAGAGCTCTCAAAACGTCAGTTTTAAAGCCTGAGGTTGAGGAGGTAGGCGTGTGGGAGGCTTATGGCAGAAGGCTTGCTGAAGATGTCAAGGTTACCATGGAAATCCCCCCATACCATATGGCCTTCTTCGACGGCTACGCTGTGAGAGTGGAAAGCCTGAAA
>QMYD01000037.1 GCA_003662485.1 Candidatus Hecatellales archaeon
GCCTTAGGGCTTTAAGGCTTGGAGGCTTCCTAGCCCTTACCGCCACGGACACGGCAACCCTATGCGGGGTTAACCCTAAAGCCTGCCTCCGAAGGTATGGAGCTAAACCATTGAAAACCGAGTATTGCCATGAGTTAGCTGTGCGAATTCTGATTGGGGCGGCTGTGAGGCTTGCGGCTAGGAGGGACCTAGCCCTAAAACCCCTCTTCACCCATGCCACCGACCACTATGTTAGGGTTTACCTACAAATGGTTAGGGGGGCTAAGAGGGCAGATGAAGCCCTAAGCAGGCTGGGCTACCTCTACCACTGCCCCAACTGCCTGGCAAGGCAGCCCCTAGAAGGCCTCCTACCCCATACGCCTCCGAAATGCGGGGAGTGCGGCTTCCCCATGGAGGCGGCGGGCCCCCTCTGGCTTGGAGGCCTCTGGCATCCTGAAATCGTTGAGGCTATGCTAGTCGAGCTTTCAAAGGCTGAGGTTGGAAGGTTTAGGGAGGCCTCCAACCTCCTGTCCAAGGTTAAACTTGAAATGAACGTTGAATCCGTGGGCTACTATACCGTGGACAGGCTGGCTGAGGTTTACCATAGAACTCCCCTCTCACCCAGCAGGCTGGCTGAAGCCCTAAGCGGGGAAGGGTTTAAGGCTTCCCCCACCCACTTCAACCCCCAAGGTGTGAGGACGGAGGCTCCTATCAGCGTAGTAAAGAAAATCTTTCTTCAAGGGCTGAAATGCTGAACGCTAGAGAAGATTTATCTTTTAAGCTTCGATTTCCATTTAAGGCTTGGCCATGGTTTCCGTGGAAGAGCTTTCGGAGGCAGCCTTCAAGGCTTCGGTTTGGGAGGAGGCTGAGCTGGCTGAGGGGGCTAGGAGGCTTCTCCTCGAGGAGAGGAGGACAGGCAGGTCGAAGGATGGCCTGCTTAGGGTTGAGGGAGGCCTCGTAAGGCTTCCAGCCCAGGGCGAACTCATTGTAGTTGGAGACCTCCATGGAGACTTTGAAAGCTTAGCCTTCATCCTTGAGGATTCAGGCTTCCTCAGGAGGGCTGAGGCTGGAGAGGAGGTAACCATCCTCTTCCTCGGAGACTATGGGGATAGGGGACCCCACTCCCCTGAAATCTACCATGCCATCTGCAGGCTTAAGGTGGAATTCGCTGGGAGGGTTGTACTGCTTAGGGGTAACCATGAGCCTCCAGGAGACCTCACCCCCATACCCTTCGACCTACCCTACCAGCTACATGAAAAGTTTGGGGAAGCATGGGAGGAAGCCTACGGCAGAATCCTCGAGCTTCACGAAGCCCTACCCCAGGCAGCCCTAGCCGAAGGCAAATACCTCCTCCTCCACGGGGGTGTTCCAAGCAAGCTTAAAAGCATTGAAGACCTAGCCCACGCCCATGAAAGGCATCCATCCGAAAGCCTCCTCGAGGAAATCCTATGGAGCGACCCGGATGAAAATCTAAGCGGGGTGGCTCCCTCTCCAAGGGGTGCAGGCCTCCTCTTCGGTCCAGACGTAACTAGGAGGGCTCTTGAGGTTGTTGGGGCTAAAACCTTGATTAGGGGGCATGAACCTGTTGGTGAGGGTGTGCATGCAGGACAGGGAGGCTTAACCCTAACCCTCTTCTCTAGGAAGGGTCCCCCATACTTCAACCGTTATGCAGCCTACCTCAAGGTTAGCCTTGAAGAGCCGGCTAAAAACGCCTACCAGCTAGCCCAGCAGGCTGTAAAATTTTAAATGGGTTAAGGCTGAACCTTTAAAGGGGCGCCTGCTTGGAGGCTTCAACCCTAGAACCCCTTGGAACCCTCCTCATGCAGCTGGGCTTTGGGGGAGGCATAGGCTTCGTCATAGGCTTCGCCCTAAAAAAGCTGCTGAAAATCATCTTAGTCCTGCTTGGAATATACTTTGTCTCCCTCTTCTACCTCGCCCACGAAGGCTTCATAACTATTAATTATGAAAAGTTCAGCGAGCTCTATGAGGCCTTAACCGAAAAGCTTTTGCATGGAGGCTTCACCGTCCCAGCCTTCCTAACCTCCCACCTACCCTTCGCAGGAGCCTTCATCCTAGGCTTGGGCCTAGGCTTCAAAGTAGGCTAAGCCTGAAAACATAAATGTAATGAGATTTTCCCGGTTAAGCGGCTTGAGCAAGGTTTGGGTGGTTGCCCATAGGGGTGCAAGCTTCTGGGAGCCTGAGAATAGCTTAGCCGCCCTTGAAGCAGCTATTAGGCTTGGTGCAAGCCATGTAGAGGTGGACGTTAGGAGGTGTAGGGATAGCCTCCTAGCCTTCCACGACCCCACCGTAGACCGGACTACGGATGGAAGGGGCTCGCTAGCCCAACTGAGCCTTGAGGAGGTTAAAAAGCTGTATCTCGGCGTCGGCCAGCGGGTTCCAACCCTAGAGGAGGCTTTGGAGGCTATGAGGGGTAGGATTAACCCCGTCATAGAGGTGAAGGAGCCTGGAACTGAGGGTGAAATCCTAAGGCTCGTTGAGGAGTTGGGCCTTCTAGACCAAGCCCTCTTTGTCTCCTTCCACCATTCAGCCCTCCTAAACCTTAAAAGGCTTAACCCCAAAGCCTCCACCGGAATAATCGTTAGAGGCGAAATCCTGACGCCTGTGGAGGCTGCGAGGAGGGCTAGGGCAGAATGGATACTTCCAGACCATAGGCATACTACCAGCCAGCTGGTTTCGAAGGCTAAGGCTGAAGGCTTAAAAGTGGCAGCCTGGGTTGTAAACGACAGGGCTGAAGCGGATAGACTTCTAAAGCTCGGCGTAGACGCCCTAGCCTCCGACCGCCCTGAAATCCTGACTGAGCGCCCCCTACACAGGCCTCTCAGAGCCTACATTGGAGGACCCATCCAGGGCTTGGAGGAAGATCAAGCATACCGGGAGGTGCTGGCTGAAGTCTTGAGGAAGGCTGGCTTTGAGCCTGTTGACCCATGGCTTAGGGAGCAGGCCTACTATCGTGGGGTGGCGGGAAAGGCTGAAGCCTACAGGCTTGTTAGGAGGGACCTCCTAGACCTAGAATACTGCGAACTCCTCGTAGCCTACATGCCCAGGCTTTCAGCAGGGCTGGCCATGGAAATCTACCACGCTAAGCTGAAGGGGAAAAAGGTTTACTTGGTGTCTCCGCTAGAGGATTTAAGCCCATGGCTCCTAGCCCACACCGACCAAACCTTCAAAACCATTGAGGAGCTTGAAGCCTTCCTGGGCAATATTTAAATGGACTCCAGAATTATCTTAGAGACATAAGTTTAGCCTTCGTCATCGTCAAAGGTGTGCCTTGAAGATGGTTGGAGGCTATATGCTGAAGGCTTTGAGGGTAAACCTTTCCAAGCTTAAAGCCTTAATCCAGGGTGTAAGTGAAAGATTCGCCGTAGAGTTTATTGGGGGGAGAGGCTGGGGGGCTAAAATCCTCTATGACGAGGTTGAAAGCTGGGTTCACCCCTTCAGCCCGGAGAACAAGATTGTAGTGGCTGGAGGCCCCCTTTCAGGCTTAACCATACCCTGCTCCGGGAAGACGAACTTCAGCACCATTTCGCCTCTAACCAACCTCTACGGGGACAGCAACGCTGGGGGTAAATTCTCCTGCGAGCTTAAGAAAAGCGGGTTCGACGCCCTAATCATTGAGGGTTCAGCGGAGAAGCCTGTAATCCTCGTGGTAGACGATGGAAGGGTTAGCTTTAAGGATGCCTCCACCCTCTGGGGTATGCCCTCCCTAGATGCTGAGAAGGCCTTAAAGGAGGAACTCGGAGACGACTTCCAAACGGCTGTTATAGGGCCTGCCGGAGAAAACCTGGTGAAGTATGCAGCCATAACCTGCGGTGGCAGGCAGGCTGCCAGATGCGGGGTGGGAGCAGTGATGGGAAGTAAGAGGCTTAAAGCCATAGCCGTTAGGGGGGATAAGCCCATCCCCGAAGCCGAGCCTGAAAGCCTAAAGGAAATGTTTAGGGAGGCAGTCCGCTGGATAATTAATCATCCAGCCTTCAACCTATGGAAGAGGCAGGGAACCATGCAGAGCGTGAACTGGGCTAATGAGGTAAGCTGCCTCCCCACGAGAAACTTTCAGGAAGCCACCTTCGAAGACTTCATGAAAATTAACGGAGACTCCATGGAGGCTTCAACCAGGCTTCGCAATAAAGGATGTCACCTGTGCCCCATCCGCTGCGGTCAGGTTAACAGGGTTGGAGATGTGGTGGTTGAAGGCCCCGAATACGAGACAGCCGCCATGCTTGGAAGTAACTGCGCCCTCTCAAGCGTGGAAGACTTGGTTTACGCCAACTACCTCTGCGACCAATACGGCTTAGACACTATTTCCACGGGGAATACCATAGCCTTCGCCATGGAGTGCTTTGAGAGAGGCTACCTCACCAAGACGGAAACAGACGGGATAAAATTGAGGTTTGGAAGTGTTGAAGCCCTCAACGAGATGATTAGGCGGATAGCCTACAGGAAGGGTTTTGGAGCCATCCTAGCCGAAGGCGTCCGAGTGGCAAGCGTGAAGATAGGCCACTCCTCCGAAAGGTTTTCCATGCATGTGAAGGGCTTGGAGATTAGTGGGTATGATGTTAGGGCTGCCCCAGCCATGGCACTCGCCTACGCCACCGCCGATATTGGAGCCCACCATAATAGGGCTTGGGCCATAACCTACGACTTGAAGGTTGGAAGGGAAACCTATGGGGAGGATAAGGTTAGGTGGGTGATATACCTCCAGCATATAAGACCCATGTTCGACTGCTTGGGCGTCTGCAGGTTCCCCTGGGTGGAGCTAGACTTAGACCCAAACTACTATGCAAAATTCTACACTTATGCCACGGGTCTGAAAACAAGCCTTGAACAGCTCCTAGCCAGGTCTGAGAAAATCTGGAATCTAACTAGGCTCATAAATTTGAGGCGTGGGTTAAGGGCTGAGGAGGACTGGCTTCCAGCCAGAGTTTTTGAGGACCCCATACCTTCAGGCCCCCTGAAAGGCTTAACCCTCAATAGGGAGGCCTTCACCCAAATGCTTAAGAAATACTATGAGTTGAGGGGTTGGGATGAGAGGGGGATTCCAACAAGAGCTAAGCTTGAGGAGTTAGGCCTCCTAGACGCTCCAAGCCTCACTTCATGAGGAGTTCCCGAGCTCGCTCCGTAGCCCTCGCAACCGCCCTGATAATGGTTGCCCTAATTTTCCCCTCTTCAAGCTCGATAATCCCGTTTATGGTTACCCCTCCAGGCGTGGTAACCATTTCCCTAAGCTTGGCTGGATGCTCCCCCGTTTCCAGAACCATTCTAGCTGAGCCTAGAACGGTTTGGGCTGCAAGCTGGAGGGAAAGCTCCCTTGGAAGCCCAACCTTCACTCCAGCCTCAACCATAGCCTCAATAATCAGGCATATGTAGGCTGGGCCACTCCCACTCAAACCTGTAATGGCATCCATATGCTTCTCATCCACCACCACAACCCTACCCACCGAGCTGAAGATTTCCCTGGCTAGCTCAAGGTTTTCCTTGGTGACGTTTCCAGCTGGAGCAATGGCGGTAATACTCTCCCTAACCAGCACGGCTATGTTAGGCATAATTCTTACGATTTGAATGTCCTCCCTTCCAAGGCATTTGAAAAGGTAGCCTATGGTTACTCCTGCAGCTGTGGAGACTAAAAGCTTCCCCGGTGTGAGGAAGTCTCGAATTTCCTCTAAAACCCCCTTCACATCCCTAGGCTGAACGGAAACAATAACTACATCGCTTTTCCTTGCAAGCTCTCCGCTGGTTAGGCAGGTAACCCCATAGGCTTCAGCCACATGGTTGCACCGCTGCTTGACAATGTCGCAGGCGTAAAGGCTGGCTGGGGAGGCTACACCCGACTTAAGCAAGCCTGAAATCAGAGCTTCCCCAATCTTCCCAACACCTATAACGCCTATCCTCCTTGCAAGCATTCCCCAACACCCTAAATATGGCAGATATTAAGCCTTTTCAAAACTTAAAATTAGTTCTGCCCTCGGTTCAGAACTCTTTTTAATGCTTCAATCCTCTTGCAGTCTGCGCATAGGGGCTGGGAGGATGGAAGCCCGCAGACTCTGCAGTAAGTATATTCGGGCTGCGCTACGCTTGGCTCCAGGAGGGGGATAAGCCTTTCAAAGGCTGCTAGAAGCCTATACTTGAACCCTGGCTCCTCAGCCTCCCATAGGTCTAGGAGGCTCTTCCCCCTCAGAGATCTTGAACCCGAAACGTGGGGGCACCTCCTCCTATTGAAGGGTAACCCTAAAATCTCGGCGTAGAGGAGGGCCTCCCTTTCAGGCGTTCGATGGAAGGGTTTAATCTTCTTGGGGAAGGGGGGCTGAGCTGGCAGAACGGGTTTAAGCCTAACCAGCTGCTGGAAGTCTCCCCCCGTAAAGGCTGCGAGTAAGCTTTCCACGGTGTCGTCGAGGTTGTGGCCTGTGGCTAGGGCGTCAACGCCAAGCCTGCCTGCGATTTTAGCCAGCCTCCTACGTTTAACCACCCCGCAGACGGCGCATAGCTTACGCCCATACCTAGTAGCCTTAAAGTCTCCGATGGTGAAGCCCTCCTCAGCCTTCAAATCGTAAACCTCAAGCTCCACGTTTAGGCTTCGGCATAGCTCCTCAACGCTTCGCTGGGCTTCCTCCGAGTATCCCTGAATTCCAAGGTTTAGGTGGATGGCTATGAGGCGGAGGGTGGGGAAGGCCTCCTTAAGGCTGTGGAGAAGGGCTGCACTATCCTTTCCGCCTGAAACCGCTACTGCAACCTTTTCACTACCCTCAAGCATCTTATAGGCTTCCACGGTTCTCCTAATTCTATTCGGGAAGAATCTCTCTACGAAGCATCGGCTGCAAATCCAGAGCCTCGCATAGGGAAGGTAGTGCTCAGCCTCGGAGCCGCAGAGCCTACACCTCGCCAAGGCTTCCCCAAATCCGTTTAGGTTATTTCCCCCTTTAACCTTAAAGGGGATTGAGAGGTCTCCAGCATGCTTACCATTATAGCCGATTATAGGGAGAAGGGTTCAGGCGTCCCTGAAGCTCTGGAATCGTTTGGCGTGAAGGTTTCCTATGAAAACCTAACCGTCGGCGACTACGTGGTTTCGGAAGCCCACGTGGTTGAGAGGAAAACGGTTAGGGACTTTGTTTCCTCCCTTTATTCTGGAAGACTCTTCGACCAGGCTTTGAGGCTGGCTGAAGCC
Organism: Candidatus Hecatellales archaeon; assembly: GCA_003662485.1. Lineage (GTDB taxonomy): Archaea > Thermoproteota > Bathyarchaeia > Hecatellales > Hecatellaceae > B25. The sequence goes on from QMYD01000037.1 coordinate 7,157, forward strand.
TACCCGGAGCCCATCCTAATCGTGGAGGGAGACTTCCAGGAGGCCCTATCCACAGTGGAGAATCCGAGAGCCCTCTGGGGTGCCCTAGCCTCCCTAAGCCTAAGATTCCATGGGAAATTCCACCTATTCTACACGGGGGAGGAAACCCAAACCGCAGAGCTTATCTACGTGCTTGCAAGGCAGGTTTCAGCTAGGCCGAGACATGTTGGACCCGTGGTTAAGCATCGGAGGAAGCTTGGAAGCCTTGGGGAGGCTCAGCTCGCCGTGGTTTGCAGCCTTCCAGGCGTAGGCCCCAGACTGGCTGAGAGGCTTCTGAAAACCTTCAAGACGGTTAGGAGGGTTTTCCAGGCTTCAGCAGGAGAGCTAACCCTCGTGGAGGGGTTAAGCCCTAAAAGGGCTGAGGCTATCAGCCGCCTGCTAGATTCGCCCTACCGTGGGGTTGAAGCCCTCCCACGCCAAGAACTTCTCGAGGAGGAGTAAGACTCGGAAAGGCTGAGCAGGTTTAACGCTCCAAGGTACGCCTACTGCACCTGCCCTCCAAAATACAATGTTAATCCGTATCTTGGAAGGTGCAGCCACCAATGCCTCTACTGCTACGCCGTGAAGTTTCCATCCTTCCAGGATTCCCTCAAGCCAAGGCTCAGGCTCGCCGAGGAGATTGGTAGAATGGCCGCTAGGACGAGGCCTAAGCTTCCAGTAATGCTCAGCGATACTACTGACCCTTACCAGCCAGCCGAAGCTAAACACCAGATAACGAGAAGGTGTCTTGAGGCTTTAGTAAAGGAGGGCTTCCCCATCCTGATAGTTACCAAATCCGACTTAGTGCTTAGGGATTTAGACCTCCTCTCCAAGGCTAGGGCTGTTGTATCGCTTACGGTTACAAGCCTGGATGAGGCTTTTGCAAGGCTGATGGAGCCTGGCGCTCCACCACCCTATAGGAGGCTTAAAGCCTTGAGGAGGCTGGCTGAAGCTGGAATACCAACCGTAGCCCGCATAGACCCCATCATCCCAGGGCTAAACGACAAACCAGACGACCTTGAACACCTCGTGAGGAAGCTTAGAGATGCAGGCGTCAAGCATGTTACGGCTTCAACCCTCAAACCCGTCCGAGGCTTCTTCCAGCGTTTGGAAAGGCTTAACCCGAAGCTGGCGGGAAGCCTTAGGGAGACCTATAGGGAAATGAAGGTTATTGCAGGCTACGGCTACCTTCCACTTCACGTTCGAAAGCGAATCGTCAGCATGGTGAGGGGCTACGTTTTAAGGGAGGGTATGACCTTCGCCTCCTGCAGGGAAAACCTCCAGCACTTAAACACCTCTATCTGCGATGGCACAGCCTACTTAAGCAGGCAGGAGAGCCTCCTCCTCAGCGGAGAATAACCTTAAATCCACTGGCAGGCATATCCCATATTCTGAGGGGGTGCATTATGGCCTTCCGTGAACGCTTTGAGGAGGGAATAGCAAAGTTTAACGTGAAGGCTAAGGGTAGACCTGAAATCCAAGAGGTTTTGGAGGAATACGATGGCCGAAGCATAACGCTTAGGGTAACCGACGACGCCGTCTACTTCTTCAGGATAAGCAGGGAGGGGTTAAGCTTGGAGGTTTCCCCGGAAAGCCTACCCGAGGAGGACATGTACCTTGAGACGAATAGCGAAATCCTGAGGAGGATGCTGGAGGAGAAGAGGCTTAACCCCACCGACCTCCTCCTAGGCA
>QMYD01000038.1 GCA_003662485.1 Candidatus Hecatellales archaeon
AGGATGACGAACCCGGACTGGGTTCCCTACATGAGGGTGGCTGGAGCTATCGTAACCGATGAGGGTGGAACCACCTGCCATGCAGCCATCGTGAGCAGGGAGCTCGGCATACCCTGCATCGTAGGCTCTGGAAACGCTACTCAAATCCTGAAAACTGGTGAAGAATATACGGTGGACGCTAACACGGGGGTAGTCTACCGTGGAATCGTGGAGGAGGCTAAGCCTGCGCCGCCTTCACCGCTGGCAGCCCCAGCAGCCGTGGAGGCTGCACCCATAACGGGAACCAAAATCCTCATGAACCTTGGGGTTCCAGAGAAGATCGAAGACTACAAGGATCTCCCCTTCGACGGCATAGGCCTCATGCGTATCGAGTTCATTATGAGCTCCTACATTGGGAAGCATCCCCTCTACCTTATTGAGATAGGGCAGCCCCAAGAGTTCGTGGATAAGATGGCTGAAGGCATAGCTATGGTTGCTAGGGCTATCTTCCCGAGGCCGGTGGTGGTAAGGCTCAGCGACTTCAAAACCAGCGAGTATCGGAAGCTTAAGGGAGGCGAAAAATACGAGCCCCACGAGGATAATCCCATGCTAGGCTGGAGGGGTGTATCACGCTATATTAGCCCCCAGTATAGGGAAGCCTTCAGGTTGGAGTGTAAGGCTGTAAGGAAGGTTAGGGAGGAATTCGGGCTTTCAAACGTCTGGGTTATGCTACCCTTCGTCCGAACCACCTGGGAGGTTGAGGAATGCCTGAAAATCCTTGAGGAGGAAGGCTTAAAGCGTGGAAGGGACTTCAAGGTTTGGCTTATGGCTGAGGTGCCAAGCATCATTTTCCTAGCAGACGAGTTTAGCAGGCTCTGCGACGGCTTCAGCATTGGAAGCAACGACCTAACCCAGCTTATCCTTGGAACGGATAGGGACAGCCAGATTCTCCCAGCCATAGACAAGCGATACTTCGATGAGAGGGATCCAGCGGTTAAGAGGGCTATCGCCCACCTAATCAAGGTGGCGCACAAGCATGGGGTAACCGTAAGCATCTGCGGGCAGGCTCCCTCCGTATATCCAGAGTTCGTAGACTTCCTGATAAGGTGTGGAATAGACTCCATAAGCGTGAACCCCGACGTGGTGGTTCAAACCAAGAAGATGGTGGCAAGCATCGAGAGAAGGGTTATGCTGGAAAAGCTGCTCAAAGGTGAAGGCGAAAACACGCTGAAGGCCTAGGCAAACACTTATACCCTAAGCCTCCACTTTCTATCCTTTGGATGTTTAAGGTTGAAGCTACTTAAGCTTTTAGAGGAGATGGCGAGGAGGGGGGGAGGACCCCTCCCCGCCTTCGGAGAAATCCACATAATGGAGGTTATCCAGCTTTTAGGGTCTGAAAGCCCAGTAGGCAGGTTTAAGCTATCCCAGAAGCTTAGGCTTGGAGAAGGCTCCACCAGAACAATTCTCAAGCATTTAAGGGTTAGGGGGCTGGTGGAGGGAACCAAGCGAGGCTACACGCTCACCCAGAAGGGGATGAAAATTTACAGCTTTCTCCGGAGGAGGGTTCTCGGCCCCCTAGAGCTTCCCCAAACCAGCTTAACCTTTGGAAGCTACAACATCGCCTACCTGGTGAGGAATGCTGCTGAAGCTGTGAGGCTTGGGGTTGAGCAGAGGGATGCAGCTATAAGGGTTGGAGGCCTAGGCGCAGTAACCCTCCTCTTCAGGAATGGAAGACTCGTCATGCCTGGGGCTGAAGAAAGCCCTAACGAAGATTTGCTGAAAGTTCAAAGCCTACTAGGTGAAGCCTTCGAATTCAGAGAGGGAGACGTAGTTTTGGTTGGGATTGGAGAAAGCAGACGCTCAGCAGAGCTTGGAGCGAAAGCAGCCCTCCTAGAAACCTTGAGGAGGCTTAAGGGTTGAGTGAGGTGGAGAGGCTTTCCACAGGAATCCCAGACTTCGACAGGCTTCTAGCTGGAGGAATTCCAAGAGGCTTCCTCGTAGCCGTAACCGGGGAGCCTGGAACGGGTAAAACCATCTTCTGCATCCACTTCATCGACCAAGGCATTAAGGATGAGGACGTATGCATCTACGTGACCACGGAGGAGTCGAGGCAGTCGATTATTAGGCAGGCCGCCCAGTTCGGCATGGACTTCCAAGCCGCCCTTAAAAGGAAGAAGCTAATCATCATCGACGCCCTCATGGGGCTTGAAGACCAGTGGTCTCTGAAAAGCCTAGAAGTTGAAGAACTCCTCGACAAGGTTATCGAGGCGAAGAAGGCTTTGGGCTATGGGAGAGCACGCCTCGTCATCGACAGCCTTTCAGCCTTCTGGCTTGATAAGCCTGCCATGGCCCGCCGCTACTCATACTTCGTCAAGAAGGTTTTGAGTAAGTGGGATTTCACCATTCTCGCAGTCTCCCAGTACGCTATTACGACTTCGGATGCCTTCGGCTTCGGCGTTGAGCACATAGCTGATGGAATTATAAGGTTTAGGAGGTATGTGCGAAACGGGGTTCTTAGACGCTACGTTATCGTGGAGAAGATGAGGCAGACACCCCACAGCCTAACCATGCATGAGATTACGGCTTTAGATGGTAAGGGGCTCATCCTCCTTAGGGAGGCTGGAGAGCGGAAGGAGGATGTAGCCCTCCCAAGAAGCGTGGTGGAAAGACTTGTTAGGGCTAAGGCTGAAAGGGAGAAAATCCTCCCCGGCGAGGAAATCCCAAAGGAGGAGGGCTTCAACAGCTAAATAGACCAGTAGGCCTTCTAATATTGAAGCCTCATGGAAGCCTACCAGCTAATCCTACAACACTACTCGGATGTTAGGGTTCAGAGGGAGATAGCCGAATATTCGGCTGGAAGGTGGATAGCCCTCCACTGCGAGCAAACAGATGAAAAGGGTAGAAAAATCCTAGTGCGTTACTGGCGTGGGCGTAGGCCGCTCAGCCTGGAAGAGCCAGCCGACCTCCCAAGGCTGCTTGAAGCCTACCGGAGGCTTAAGCCCCGCAGCATTCACGCCACCGCCAACCTATACGGGAAACTCGAAAGCGTGGAGGATGTAGCCTTCATAGGTAACATAGCCGCCTGCACCCCAACCTGGGATGTGGATAACAGGCTGGAGGACTGGGAGGCAACAAGGGAAGCCTCCAAGCAAATCGTCCAATTCCTCTCTGAGAACGGCGTCTCCGAATCCGTCTACGTCAAGTTTAGCGGTAGGGGAGCCCACGTTCAGGTTCACCCCTACGCTTTTTCAGCCAGGCTTAGAAGCAAGATTAACCCGCTGGACTTAGCCTACGCCCTCGTTGAATACGTTCGAGGCAAGCTTCAGCCCAGATTCGTCGAGATAGCGTTAAAGTTTAAGGCTGAAGGCTTAAGGGTTGACAATGAAATGGACTTCCAAAGGCTTTTCGTCTGCCCCCTATCCGTGCACAGGGAGCTAGACACCGTGGCCGTATGCCTTAACCCGGAGGAGCTAGACGACTTCACACCTGAGGAGGCAAGGCTTGGCAGGGTTACCCACCACTGGGAGGGCTGGCGGAACTATAGGGAAGGCGAAGCAGATGAGCTGGCTGTTAAAGCCTACAGCCTGGTGGGCGGCTACCCTGGAACTTATGGTAGGCCTAGGAGGCGGAAGCATCCACCCCTTGAAAAGCAGATTTGGAGGTTCGTTGGGAGGAGGGAGCCGTGAAGGGGGAGAAGCATATTTCCCGTGAGGAGGTTGAACACGTAGCTTGGCTGGCTAGGATAGAGCTCAGCGAGGAGGAGAAGGAGCTCTACACCCAGCAGTTTAACCAAATCCTAGCCTACTTCAGCAAGCTTGCAGAGCTTGAAACAGAGGATGTACCCCCAGAACTCCATGTAGTAAACCTCGTCAATGTTTGCAGGGAGGATAAGGCTGGAAAACCCCTAAGTGTGGAGGAAGCCTTAAAAAACGCTCCAAAAAGGCGGGGCGAATACTTTGAAGCTCCAAGAATCCTCTAAGGAGGAATAGGCTTGAATAGGCTGTATGAGCTTCCAGCTTGGAGGGCTGCGGAGCAGATTAGATGTGGAGAGCTTTCAGCCGAAGAATACGTGGCCCACCTCCTCGACCGCATAGGAGAAGTTGAGCCTAGAGTTAGAGCCTTCATCACCCTTTTGGATAGGGAAAACCTGCTGGGTCAAGCCCGCCTCATAGACAAGCGGGTTAAGGCTGGGGAAAAACTTGGAAGGCTTGCAGGAATCCCCATAGCCGTAAAGGACAACATTTGCACGCTTGGAGTTAGAACAACCTGCGCCTCAAGGATGCTTGAAAACTATGTTCCACCCTACGACGCCACGGTGGTGGAGAGGCTTAAAGCCGAAGACGCCATCCTGCTGGGGAAAACCAACATGGACGAGTTTGCCATGGGAACCAGTACGGAAACCAGCTATTTCGGTCCAACCCGGAACCCCTGGAATCTTGAAAGGGTTCCAGGGGGATCCTCCGGGGGGAGTGCTGCAGCCGTAGCCTCGGGAATGACACCCCTAGCCCTCGGAAGCGACACAGGAGGCTCCATTAGGTGTCCGGCTAGCTTCTGCGGGGTAGTAGGGTTGAAGCCCACCTATGGGCTGGTGAGCAGGTATGGGCTTGTAGCCTACGCCAACAGTCTTGAGCAAATCGGCCCCATAACCTTCAATGTTCGAGACTGCAGCCTCCTCCTCTCCATCATAGCTGGCAGAGACCCGAAGGATGCCACTACCATTAACGCTGAGGAGAGTTATGAGGCCTCAGGGGGGAGTCTGAAAGGCTTCAGAATAGGACTGGTAAGGGAGCTTTTAGGCGAGGGAACCCATCCAGCTGTCCTAGAGGCCGTTCACAGGTTTGCTGGGAAGCTTGAGGAGGCTGGAGCTGAGCTAGGTGAGGTTTCCCTACCCATCCTGGAATACGCCCTCCCAGCCTACTACATTATAGCCATGTCGGAGGCTAGTTCAAACCTCGCCCGCTACGACGGGATACGATACGGGTTTAGGGCTGAGGGGGAAGGCTTAGACTGGAGTAGAGAGTTCTCACTTACAAGAAGCCTCGGCTTCGGCGAGGAGGTTAAGCGGAGGATAATCCTTGGAACCTACGCCCTCTCAGCTGGATACTTTGACAGGTTCTTCCTTAAAGCCGTTAAGGCTGCAACGCTGATTAGGAGAAGCCTCCTAGAAGCCTTTAAAAACTATACTCTACTTCTCGCTCCAACCATGCCTATTCCACCCTTCAAGCTTGGGGAGAAGATTAGAGACCCCTTAGCCCTCTACCTCTGCGATGTGGACACGGTTCCCGTGAACCTGGCTGGGGTTCCAGCCATCTCCCTCCCAGCAGGCTTCCATGAGGGGCTACCCCTTGGGGCCCAGCTTATAGGGCCACCCCTAGGCGAGCAAACCCTCCTAAAGGCTGCAGCCTCCTACGAGGAGGTTTCCCCGGAAAGCTTTAGGAGACCTCCCATCTAAACCTCTTGTTTCAAGCCTGAACCTGAAACGTAATGAATGGAGAAACTTCCTCCTCATAGCCGCCATAGACTACACCTTCCTGAAGAATAAGCCTGAGCTAGGCTAAGGTGAAACTAGGCTTCTAACCTTTGATAGGTACTCCCTAACCCTTTCAGCCTCCCTCCTAACCACGTCCATTCCCGTCAGGCCTTCGCTGAAAACGATTTCTTGGAGGGCTTGCTGGAGGGGTTCGTAGCCCCTATCCGCTGTTAAGCCTTCAAGCATTCTAAGCCTTTCCACACTACTATCAGGGCATGCTTCAAGCTTCCAGTATATGAGAGCGTCCGCAGCCTGGTTTAGGGCAGCTAGAAGCTTAGCTGCAACCTCAACGGAAAGGTAATCGTCATCCATGTTGGAAGCCCTCTCCAAGGCTTCCTCAGCCTCGGAGAGGAAGTCTTCAGCCAGCCTCAGGAGAGCTTCAACCTTCACCATCTTAGAGGCCAATAGCATCCAAGAAGGGAGAAGGGCTAAGGCTATTTTAGGCTTGCCTTCGCAACCCTTAACAGGAAAGGCTGGAGGAGAAATATGGTGGAGATGTGAGGGCTGTGGAGGCTGCGGCTGAGGGCTTAAAGGTTAGGATAGGCTTAGAAGTCCACTGCCAGATTACAAGCCTTAAAACCAAGCTTTTCTGCAGTTGCCCCTCAGACTATAGGGGGAAGCCCCCCAACAGTCATGTGTGCCCTGTCTGCTTAGGCCTCCCAGGAAGCCTGCCCGTCCTAAACTGGAAGGCTGTGGAGTACGCTGTAATGGCTGCCCTAGCCCTAAACTGCAAGGTTTCAAGGAGAACCCTCTTCATGCGTAAAAACTACTTCTATCCCGACTTGCCGAAGAACTTTCAGATTTCCCAGTATGATAGGGCTGGGGGTGCACCCATAGGCTCAGATGGCTACCTCGAATTCATGGTGGAGAAAAAGCGTAAAACGGTTAGGATTAGGAGGGTACACCTGGAGGAGGATCCTGGAAAGCTCTCCTATAAGGGGGCTATCGACACCTCACCCTACACGCTCGTAGACTATAATAGGGCTGGAATAGCCCTCCTCGAAATCGTAACTGAACCGGACATGGAAAACCCAAGGGAGGCAAGAGCCTTCCTCCAAAAGCTCCGCTCCACCCTCGAACACCTCGGAATCTTCAATGGAGGCTTGGAGGGAGCCATGCGCTGCGACGCCAATATTTCGCTGGAGGGGGGTGGCAGGGTTGAAATCAAAAATATTTCCTCCTTCAAGGATGTGGAGAAGGCGCTGAGCTTCGAAGTGGTGAGGCAGAGAGACCTCCTCAAGAAGGGTATAGCCGTAAGGTCGGAGACCAGGCACTGGGATGAAAATAGGAGAATAACAGTGAGCCTGAGGGTTAAGGAGGAGGAGCAGGACTACCGGTATTTCCCAGAGCCCGACCTAACCCCCATCGAGATAAGCGAGGAAACCATTAGGAGGCTTCAAAGCGAAATGCCTGAGCTTCCAGACGCTAGGAGGGAAAGATTCATCCGCCAGTATGGGCTTCCACCCTACGACGCAGAGGTTTTAACCAGCGATAGGGCTATGGCTGACTTCTTTGAGGACTGCGTCAAGCTCTGCGGGAAGCCTAAGGCTGCAGCCAACTGGCTTATGGGAGACGTGCTCCAAGTGCTCTACAGCCTAAACCAGGACCTAGCGGAGTCCAAGCTTACCCCAGCCTACCTCGCTGAACTCATAGGACTCATGGACAAGGGTGAAATAAGCATTAAAATAGCGAAGAAGGTGCTCTGGGAAACCATGAAGACGGGTAAGCCTCCAAGCCTGGTCGTGGAAGAGAAGGGGTGGAAGCGTATAGCTGACGAAAACAAGCTTAGAAGCATCGTGGAGAAAGTTTTCAGTGAGAACGTGAAGGCTGTGGAGGATGCCCTTCGAGACCCGAAGGCAGCCCACTACCTTGTGGGTAAGGTTATGGAGGCAACTGGGGGGATGGCTGACCCCGAGACCACCTACCGGCTCATATCTGAAAGGCTGAAAGCCCTAAGAGGTTCAGCCTCTTGAAGGCTAAAGAGCTGTTCTTCGCCACCTCCAACGAGGCAAAGTTTAGGGAGATATCGGAAATCGCCTCCACCTACGGTTTAAAGGTGAAGCTGGCACGCCTTCGAACCGTGGAAATCCAGCATGAAAGCCTGGTTGAAATTGCTAGGTATTCGCTTAGGCAGGCCCTCCGCAGGGTTAGGGCCCCAGTCTTCGTGGAGGATGCAGGCCTCTTCATCGAAGCCCTAAACGGTTTTCCAGGCCCATACTCCTCCCACGCCTACAAGACCCTAGGCGTCAGAGGAATTCTGAAGCTTTTGGAAGGTGTGGAGGATAGGAGGGCCTACTTCCTTTCAGCCATAGCCTTCGGAGGCCCAGGATTTAGGGTTAAGGTTTTCACGGGTAAGATTAGCGGCGTCATCGCCTTGGAGGCGAGGGGTGAAAGCGGCTTCGGCTTCGACCCCATCTTCAAGCCTGAGGGATGCAGTCAAACCTTCGCCGAGATGGGAGTGGAGGGTAAGAATAAGTATTCGCATAGGGCTAAGGCTTTTAGAAGCCTGGCTGAGTGGCTTCTGGAAGCCTAGCCTTCCATCAGCCTCTTCACGGGTGGGGTTTTAAGCCTCCCCACATCCTTCTCCTCAGGCTCGCTTTCCAGGATGGAAAGCCAAGCCATTAACTCATCTAGCTTCTCGCTTTCCCTCACAGCCTTAGCCTTCCTCTCCTCCAAGCTCAAAAATCCATCCTCCCGGACTTTGGAATACCCATCCTGTAGGCCATAAGCAAGTATACTATCACGTCTAATTTGAATTCTCCAAACCTTTCCTCCGCAAACCTCCTTACGGTTTCCCCACTCTGGAGTTTCCCGTCGAAGTAGTAGTAGGATACTGCTCTTCTTACGCCTAAATCGTCGGCTGGAATTACATTTAACCCCATGGATGCAGCCATAACGAGTTCGGCTGACCACCTACCCAAGCCTTTAAAAGCAGTTAAACGCTTAACGATTTCCTCCGGGCTAAGCCTGTAAAGTTCTTCGGGGTTAAATGCTCCCGTGGAAACCTCTCTTGAAAAAGCCTTAACATATTCAGCCTTCTTCCAGCTTAACCCGCAGCCCCTGAGCTCTTCAATTCGGGCTTCTGCTAGGACTTCAGCTGAGGGGAAATCGTAAACCTTTTCACCCTGGAAGGCCACGTAGTCTCCGAATTTCTCAACTAGGTTGGCGGTTAGGTGCTCGGCAACCCTAAGCGAAATTTGCTGCTGGATGATGGCTTTAACGATTCCCTCGTAGAGGTTTGCAGTCATGAGTCCTGCCCTCCCAAAGCCGTAGAGGGCCTGCTTAATCC
>QMYD01000039.1 GCA_003662485.1 Candidatus Hecatellales archaeon
AAAACGATGTCTGCCTTTTCCTCCACATCAACCGTGTAGAGCTTTTCCGCTTCTAGGGTGGCTTTCTCAAAGGTTTGGTCTAGGCTTCCAGCGAAGGCTGAGGCTACTTTGCGCTCCGAGTCTAGGACGAGGAGGAGGCTGTAGATTTTCCTCCCCTCAGCGTAGGCTTCAGCCGCCTCCTCAAGGTCTTCGTGGACGGGGTTACCTCTTAAGGCGAGGGGTTGGGCTTTCAGGCTTAGGGCAAGCCTATGATTCTGCTCGATGCTGGCGTAGGAGGCTACCCCAGGCATTATAGACTTTCTCCCTCCAGTATAGCCTGCAAAGTAGTGGGGTTCAACCGAGCCTATGATGAAAACCTTCCCAGCTTTTAGGGCTTCCACATTCAGCCTCACCTCGGTGCCCAGCCTAGTATGGCAAAGCCTCTCAAAGGCTCCCTCCAAGGCAAGGTTAAACCTTATTTTCCCCTCGTATTTTGGGAGGAAATTTCCAAAGATTTTCTTGAGTTGGGGGGAGGTTGGAGGGGGATGGACTCCCGTAGCCACGAGGAAGGATGGCTCAACCCTTCGAAGCATGGGCTTTAAGGCTTTGAGGGCTAGGCTGGTTGGAGTAGGCCTGGTTGCATCATTAACCAGGAAGAGAATGTTGCTTCCAGGCTTGAAGAATTCTTCAACCTCAGCCCCAAACGGATTCTTTAAGGCCTCAGCAATCACCCGTAGGCTTTTCGTTTTCCTCCCTGTTTTTCTATGGGAGGTAGCCTTAACCAGATTTTCCTCCCTAACCTTCACCATTTCAATTTTGCCTGCGAAGGGAAGCCTAACATGAATCATTGGGGAAACCTTAGCCATGGAGGCCTACCAGAGAGGAAGCCTGCCAGAAAGGTTCTGAAGCCTTGATGCCTACGGTAAAACTTCAAGATTTCACTTCCAACATAAATTTTTAGGCCTCCCCTCTTGAGGGCTTCAGCCAGCCTGCTTGCAACTCCGATTTCACGTCCCCTTACAAGTTCAGCTTCAAGAAGCCTCTTAGCATCCACCTGTTTACGTTTGAGGAGAACCATCCACCTATTCTCCTCAATGTAGGGGCCTGAAACCGTGAGCCGGCTTTTAACGTGTTTGGCTAGGAAGTTTTCCTCTTCTGGAGAGGAGATGGGAGGCCCGGTATGCCTTTTAACGCTGGGTATCCTTGAAGCCTCAACCTCGTAGACGATTACGCAAACCTTTTCTTCATCGCTCCAGGAGGCGCTCCTCAAAACCTTGAAGTCGAAGCCTTCTAGAAGCCTTTTAAGCTTCCTCTCCGTCTTGTAGAGTTGCCCCCAAAGCACGTCTGGAACCGCTCTCACCCCCTCGAAGACAAGGAAAACCAGGTCTGAACCCCTACTCTTAAGCAGTTTTCCAAGCCTCTCAGGTGGAGGAGGCCTCGGCTTCGGGGGATAAAAGAATTTTAGGCTGGGGTTGGAGGTGAAAAGTTTTGAGGCTGCCCTGAAAAGGCTGAAGGTTTCAAGCCTTAGGGATGAAGCCTCTTTTCTAGCCCTGTTTGCCGGGTCTATCACGGTTCGGCAGCTTCCCTCGAAAAGCTTTTCAGCCTCCCCCCTCCTCCCCTCGTAGAAGCCTTCAACATCTATGATTTCACCCATTTTCCACGTGGAGGCAGCCCTAAGCACTTCGAGGAAGCCTCCATAGGCTATGATTAGGAGTTCGGCGAGATAGCCGCTGAATCCTCCAACCTTAATATCCGAGCCGTAAACGCCAACCCCCTTCATAAACCTCTTAAGCAGTCTAACCTCGTCCCTAGCCTCCAACCCTAGCCTAGCCTTCACATACCTCGTGTGGTACGGGGTTCTATCCGTAGCCGACCTCCAGTTTGGGGGTTCAACCTTATAGCAGGGTACAACGTTCACCCTTAAGCTTCGGGTAATCCAAGCTTCCACGTAGGGGTGCTCTGCAAACCTCTCCACAATCCTATAGCCTTTAAGACTTCTCTTAGCCGCCTCCAGGTAGGCTGTGGAGAGGGTTTCCCTAGAAACCTCGGGTGGAACCAGCATGAAGAGGTCGATGTCTACATCCCCTCTAAGCCACGTGTCCTTGGCCACGGAGCCCTCAAGGCTTACCTCAGCCTCCAAACCCATCCTTTCCAGTTCAGCTTCAACTTTAGCCCTAAACTCCTCCGCCCTTCTCTCCATTTTAGCCTTCTCGCTGGGGGTGGGGGTTACCCTAGCCCTAACCTTCTCCAGAATCTGCTCCAGTTCAGCCAACAGCCTTAACCTCGTAGAGATTGCTGTATATGGGGCCCTTAGGTGTTAAAACGCTCCGCTTAAGCCTAACCGCTGTAACCGTCATGGCTCCAAGCTCCACAGCTGAGAGTTCCCTTAAAATCCTTGAAAGGCTTGGAAGATTTCTTCCAGACCTAACCCTGGCCAGAGTTAGATGGGGGGTGAAGCCTTTAGGATCCCTTGGAATCCCAGCCTTCAAAACTACCTCCTCAACCCTTCCAGCTAGGGCCTTAAGCTCTTCAACACCCTCTGAAACACCCACCCATAAAACTCTTGGACGATTAAGGTTTGGGAAGGCTCCAACCCCCTCAAACTTCACCCTAAAGGGTTTAAAGGCTATTTTTTCAAGCCCCCTAATGACGGCTTCAACCTTACTCCTTGGGATTTCCCCTAGGAAGCGTAGGGTTAGGTGAAGGTTTCCAGGAGCCACAAGCTTTAGGTCCGCCCCAGAAGAGGAAAGCTGCTCCTGAAGCCTTCTAAAATCCTCCAGCAGGTTTTCCTCCAAATCCACAGCTATAAAGCTCCTAATCAGCTCCAAAACCTTCCCTCATAAGTTTTCAAGGGTGGGCTAACCTTAAATTTATTTGGGCTTATAGGGTTCCTAAGATGCGGAGGAAGGTTGTAGGCGTAGTTGGAATGCCTGGTTCGGGTAAGACCACGCTGGCGGAGGCTGCAAGGGAAGTAGGCTTTAGAGTGGTGACCATGGGCGACTTCGTAAGGGCTGAGGCTGAACGTAGGGGACTTAAACCGACGGCGGAAAACCTTGGAAGCCTCATGTTCAAGCTTAGGAGGGAGGGGGGTGAAGCCATCCTAGCCAAACTCACCTCCCAAGCCATTGAGGCCCTAGACGATAAGCTAGTACTCATCGACGGGGTTAGAAGCCCAGCCGAGGTGGAGGAATTCAGGGAGAAATTTCCAGGCTTCAAGCTTATAGCCGTAAAGGCTCCAAGCAGGCTGAGGTTTGAAAGGCTTACAGGGAGGGAGAGAAGCGACGACCCTAAAGCCTGGAAGGAATTCCGTAGGAGGGACCTCAGAGAAATTAAGGTTGGAGTAAGCTTAGCCATGAAGCAGGCTGACGTAAGCCTAGAAAACCTGGGTGGAATAGGCGAATTTAAGGCTTCAGCCCTAAAAGTCTTAAAGGAGTTGGTGAAGGATTGCTGAAGCTTAAGGGGAGGGTTCAGGTAAACCCTACGGAAAGCCTGGAAAAGGTTAAAGCAGCCGTGGAAAGGCTTTTCTCAAACCTTAAATTCGAATTTAAGGAGGGGGAGGCAGGAGGTATCCTATTCTTTTCCTCCACAGGCTTAGATTCTCTCTCAAAGTTTAAGCGAATAGCAAGGCAGGACATGATAAGGGATGCTGTGCGAAGCTATTTGAAGGCAAGGATTCAGGGGAATAGCATAAGGTTTTACTTGAACAAGCAGGTTGCCTATGCCGGCCATATTTCCCTCTGCGAGCCTGAGGGTGAGTCGCCACTAGGCCCCATAGAAGTCGAAATAGAATGTTTAAACTTGAAGGAGGTTGTGGACTGGCTTACCGAGAAACCTTAGCTTTGGAGGCGTCGGAATGAAGGTTGGACTGTCCCTCCTCTACCTTGCGGGTAGCAGCCTTAAGCAGATGTATGCCGACTTGGAGAGGATGGCGGATGAGTGCAGCATCTGGGAGCTTGTTGACGATGGAAACCTTAAGCTTGATGATGATGCGCTTAGAAGGCTTAAAGAGTATGCTTCCACCTATGGTTTTGAGTATTCCCTCCATGCTCCCTTCACAGACCTCAACATAGCCTCCCTAAATCCGGAGGTTAGAAGGCTTTCCCTTAAAGCCGTGGAGAAAGCCATTCAAAAAGCTTGGAAGCTCAATGCGGGAATAGTGGTAATCCATCCAGGCTTTAAGGGAGCCCTAGAATACTTTTTCCCGGGTAAATCCCTCCAAGTAAACCTTAAAGCGATTAGGAAGCTTCTAAGCCTGGCGGAGGAACTTGGAGTTCGCCTAGCCCTTGAAAACATGCCTAAGGGAAGCTGGGCTATCCTCTCAACCGTAGAGGATTTTGAAGGCTTTTTCGTGGAGGAAGGCCTAGAAGGCTTGGGTTTAGCTTTAGACGTAGGCCACGCCCTAACCATAGGCCAGGTGGAAGCCTTCCTCAAGAAGTTTAAGGGTAAGATAAGCCATGTTCACCTTCACGACAACCTTGGGGAGGAGGATTCCCACCTCAGGATTGGAGCTGGAAAGGTAGACTGGAATTCGACGCTTAAGGCCTTGAAGGAGGCTGGGTTCAGCGGATACCTCATTGTCGAATCCGTCCAGCAGCCCTACCAAAGCCTGAAAACGTTGAAGGAGCTCCTGGAAAAGGTTTAATCAAGCTTTTTATTCGGGTTTGGCTTACTAAAATTAAGGTGGAAAGCTTGCCTGTAGCATACGTTTTAGTAAATGTGGAGATGGGGGCGGAGCCAGAGATTCTCAAGAAGCTTCGAAAGCTTCCAAACGTGAAGGAAGCCCACTCCGTCTACGGCCTCTACGACCTCATCGTGAAGGTTGAATTTGAAAGCCTCAGCGGGCTTAAAGACTACATCTACAAGCACATTAGAAATCTTGATAAGGTGCGCTCAACCCTAACCATGATAGTTTCAGACTAATTAGAATTCCAGTTTCATTAGGTCTCTGGCCACCAGCGTTCTGGGGAAAAGCCTCCTCGCCTGTTCTAAGAGAATTTCCTCCTCCTTGTATCTTGCACTCAAATGGGTTAGGACAAGCTGTTTAACTCCTGCTTTTAAGGCGATGCTCGCAGCCCCACTGGGCGTGCTATGATATTCCGCCTCAGCCCTCTCCATGAGGCTGTCGTCAAAGGTGCACTCGTGGATGAGGAGGTCTGCACCCCTAGCCATTTCAAGAACTGCCCTACAGGGCTTAGTATCCCCGGAATAGACTATTTTTAAGCCTGGCTGGGGAGGCCCAAGAACCTGGCTTGGCTCCACCACCCTACCGTTGGGCAGTTTCACTCTCTTACCATGCTGAAGCCTATGCCATAATGGGCCTCTTGGAACTCCAAGTCTTAAGGCTTCCTCCACCCTGAACTTTCCAGGCCGTTCCTCCTCCTCGAAGGCGTAGGCCAGGTTTGGAATGGAGTGCATGGCAAGCCTCGCCTTAACCTTGAAGCCCTCCCCCCTAACCACACTCCCACCTGAGATTTCCCTAACCTCAAGGGGGAATCTTAAACCCGCCAGGGAGCAGTCTACGGCTGCATTGAGGAAGTCCTTTAAGCCCTTAGGCCCATAAACTTCAAGCTTTCTCTCCCTTCCCAGCAGGTTCATGGTTTGGAGGAGGCCTGGGAGGCCGAAAACGTGGTCTCCATGCAGGTGGGTGATGAAGATTTTCATGGGCTTGGAGAAGCCAACCCTCACCCTCATCATCTGCCTCTGCGTCCCCTCCCCGCAGTCGAACATTAATACCCATTTCCCAAAGCGGAGGACTAGGCTTGGAAGACTTCGCTCAACTGATGGAACCCCTGCACTTGTTCCGAGAAAGGTTAGGGTTAACCTCAACCCTCCAGCCTCAACACCGCCACAAGCCTTGTAAGCCCACCATGAACATGTACAGCATGCTCCTCCACAGTTTTAAATCCTTGGGCCTCGGCTAGGGCTGGAAGCCCAGCCTCCACGGGTGAGGCCATGCATAGGTAGGCTCCCCTAGAAAGGATTTCAGCTGAGGCTGCTAGGAAGCCCTCTAAGAGCTGGCTGAGGCTTCTTCCAGCGGTACTCGCAGACCTCCCGTAGGGTGGATCCGTAGCGACAGCTTTAATCCCTCTAACCGGGGGGAGTAGGGCGTCAGCCACCATGAGGTCGTAGTCTTCCACCCCATAATGTTTCAGGTTAAGCCTTGCTCCCTTAACCATCCTAGCTTGGAGGTCTCCGCCTACGGGCTTCACCCCTATGAGGCCTGCCTCCACTAGGATGGTTCCCGTCCCGCAGAAGGGGTCGTAGAGGATTTCACCCCTCCTAGCCCTCGCAAGGTTAACCATGCACCTTGCAAACTTAGGCTGGAGGGTTGAAGGATGGGAGAAAGGCTTCCTCCCAGGCCTCCTAGCCGAAAACTCTTTCACAGGAATCTGCCAGCTTGAAAAACCGAAGAGGAAGCTTCCATCCCTAAGCCTAAGCCCGAGGAAAACCTTGCCTGGAGCCTTCAGATTCACCTTTAAGCCCTTAACCCTCCTCAGAATTATGGCTCCAATCTCCCTCTCAAGCTCCGGGGCCTCCTTAACCCTGGCAGCCCCGCAGACCCTTCTAACCCTAACAGCAAAGCTTTCACCCTCCCCTATGAAGTCTTCAAAGGCTGTTTCCCTACAGTTCCTAAGGATTTCCTCGGCTTCAGCCCTGCAGGTGAAAAGTTCTATGCCTGAAAGTCTGCTGTAGGCAGCTCGCCTCCACACAGCTTCAACAGCCTCCCTTTGGGCTTCAAGTCTTAGGAGGCAGGGTTTCTCCTCAACCACCCTGTAGGGGAGCGATTCAGCTTCAAGGATGGCTTTAACTTCGGCTGAGGGTAGGGTTGGATGCTCCCCTGAAAGCACGGTGAAAACCTTCAGCCAGCCCAGCTGAAGCCACCTAAAACATTTTATTCCAACAAGCCTAAATAGCCTTAAACCTTAGGGGAGAATATTGAGGTTCAGAAGCCTACTTGCACCCATCGTTTTAGGCCTCCTCTTCGGCCTGCTTAGCCTGAACCTGTGGTATGGCTATTTTGCAGGCTTCATCCTTCCGGAAATGTATCGGCCCCTCCACCACTGGATGTACGGTGTTACGTTACTGGCCTTTGGAGCTTGGAAGAGTAGGAGGAGCTATGGGAAATTCCTCCTCGTGGTTGGAGTTGTCCTCCTCCTCGACGACCTCCACGACCTACTTCAAATCTTTAATCTTAGCTTAAGCTTTTGACGGCTTCGGCGAGGAGGCCTGCCACGGAAACCCTGCTAGTGAAGGTTGGAATGGTGTCGGTGGAAACTACCTCCCTAACACCTGAGCTGAGGATTTTCTCATAGTTTTCCCTGTCAGCTAGGAAGTGGGTGCAGGCTGCATAGATTTCGCCTGCCCCCTCCCCCCTAAGGGTTTCAGCAGCCAGCCTAACAGTCCCACCACTACTAATAATGTCGTCGAAAATTATGATTCTGCGACCCCTAGCCTCTCCCTCCTCAAGCACCATGGAGACCTCCCCTGTAATCCTATCCCTCTTCTTCCCAAACCAGCCGTAGCCTCCACCCAGAATCTTTGAAGCCTCCTCAGCCATTCTAACAGCCTTCCTGTCGGGAGCGAAGGCCGAGGCACCCTTAAAGCCCAAATCTAGGAAGTGCTTGGCTAGGATTCCCACGGCAGAGAGGTTTACGCACTCCATTCCAACCCTCCCAAAGACTTCTGGGCTGTGCACGTCGACGGTAATCATCCTTTGAACTCCAAGCGTTTTGAGAAGTTTGAGAATGGCTTCGATGCTTACAGGCTCGTTGGGTCTGAAAACCTTATCCTGCCTTGCATAGGCTAGGTAGGGAACCACCGCCACAATTTCTGAGGCTCCGGAGCGGTGGGCTGCATCCGCCAAGAGGAAGAGCTGGATTAGATGGGTGTTCTGGGGCGGATAGGTTGACTGGACGATGAAGACCTTCTCGCCTTTAACCTCGCTGGTAAGCCTAACATAGGATTCCCCATCCGGGAAGTGTTTAGCCTCCACCTCAACGAAGTCTAGGCCTGAAAGCCTTGCTACCTCCTCAGCCAGCCTTGCTGAGGCAGGCCCCCCTATCACGAGCATGCTTCACCAGCCCCAACCTTGTTAAAAGTTAAAGGTTCACTCCATATCAAATTTATGGGGGCCTCCTGGGCTTGTGGAGGATTATTAGGCCTGACGCTGTGAGGGTTCTTGGAGACGAGAAGTGTCGTAGAAGTCTTAAACGCTACTTCGCCATCTTGGAGGAGCGTAGCCAAGCCAAGTTTAGGATAGCTAGGAGGCTTAAGGCAGACTTCACCGGGGAGGAGCCGCTTGAGGAGCTTTGGAGCCTCCACGAAAGGCTAACCAGAGAGTACTATGAATTGGAGGCAAAACTCGACCATGCTAAGGAAAGCTTTGAAACCCTCAAACCTGTAAAGCCCTCCTACCTCGACCTTAAAGTGGAAATAGCTAGACGAATACTTAGGGAATGCCATTTCTGTGAGAGACGTTGCAGGGTTAACAGGCTTGAAGGCGAGAGGGGCTTCTGCCGCTGCGGGGTTGAGGCTGAGGTTTCAAGCTTCTTCAGCCATATGGGTGAGGAGCCTGAGCT
>QMYD01000040.1 GCA_003662485.1 Candidatus Hecatellales archaeon
ACGACATAGGTGTATGTTTTAGTATCAAAATCGGTACCGGGGGTATCTGTAGAATCTGTTCTCATCGCCCTATAGGCTGGATAGGCTGTCATTTGATAAGCCGAGACTCCAAAGTACACTTGTGAAATAATTACTTTTGAGGAGCCCACATTTCTAACCACTATCTTTACAACCTTATTATTGCCATTTGCAAGCAGATTTCCCCCATCATCTTGAGCATCGGTGAACTGGACGGATTCTATAGCAATCAAGGATTGGGCCGCTACGTTTTGGGCTTGCTGCTGACTAGAAACTGCTTCACTAGTGTTAGCCAGAAATTCTTGGCTCCACATAAATATGATAATGCTTATAGAAACTGCTACTGCAATCATTAACAGCGCAGCTAAAACCGGCGAAATACCAGTCCTATAAAATATCTTAGAATGCAAACTCCATCCTCACCTAAAGTGCTTCAGCATACTTCAGCAAATATTTTTTGGAAACTTTAGAACTAAACGTTAACTTTAAGTTTTATTTTAGTTCCCGAACATTCCCGAACACTTTTCCAATTAAAATTCTTTCTATATGAGTCCTATATGAGTCACATATTTTTGACAAATTTTCTTCAACTAAGCAGATAATATGGTGTTGTAATGTCTGGAAAAGTGGAAAAATTAGGAGAAGCGTTAGAATCGAGAAGTGGTGATTTAGCCCCAACGTACTTTCAAGGTTTAAGAGCTCTAAATTTTTCTGGCTAAAAATCCGCTTCTATGGCTGAAAGCTCTTAGACAAAAGTGTTTTAAGTAGGGTGCTGCTAAGCTATTTCGCAGATGGTTAGGAGGCGGATTAGGGGCGTAAGCCTTGAGTGGTAAGCTTGGAACAATTGTTAGGATTGCAGGCCCCGTGGTAACCGCTAGTGGGATGCTTGGAGCCCAAATGTATGAGCTCGTCATGGTTGGGGAGGAGAAGCTCATCGGCGAGATCATTAGGGTTGAAGGGGAGAGGGCTACCATCCAGGTTTACGAGGAGACGAGCGGGCTTAAGCCTGGGGGACCCGTGGAGCGGACGGGTAAACCCCTCTCCGTGGAGCTCGGCCCAGGCATCATAGGGCAGATCTACGATGGGATTCAGAGGCCTCTGCCCAGCGCTAGGAAGCTGGTGGGCGACTTCTTCAGGCGTGGCGTAGCCATCCCACCGCTGGACAGGGAGAAGAAGTGGAAGTTTACGCCTAAGGTTAAGGTTGGAAGCTGGGTTACTGGAGGAGACATTCTAGGCGAAGTTCCGGAAACCCCGCTAGTAAACCATAGGATCATGGTTCCCCCAGACGTTGAGGGGAAGGTTAAGCGGATAGCTGATGAAGGCGAATATAGGGTTGCCGACGAGATAGCTGTGGTGGAAACGCCTAGGGGAGACGTAAGCCTACCCATGTATCAGACCTGGCCTGTTAGGAGGGCTAGGCCCTATAAGCGTAAGCTCCCCCCAACCACACCGCTGATCACGGGCCAGCGGATCATTGACGTCTTCTTCCCGATGGCTAAGGGAGGCCAGGGGAGCATTCCAGGAGGCTTCGGAACAGGTAAAACCGTGATGCTTCACACCATAGCCCAGTGGGCGGATGCAAACGTTATTGTTTACGTGGGCTGCGGTGAGAGGGGGAACGAGATGGCTGAGGTGCTTGAAAGATTCCCCAAGCTTCAGGATCCGAGGAGTGGGAGGCCCCTCATGGAGAGAACCGTTCTCATAGCGAACACCTCGAATATGCCTATTGCGGCTAGGGAGGCAAGCATCTACACGGGGATAACCATCTGCGAATACTTCAGGGACATGGGCTACGACGTAGCCCTCCAGGCGGACTCCACCTCCAGGTGGGCTGAAGCCTTAAGAGAGATTTCAGGTAGGCTTGAGGAGATGCCCGGCGAGGAGGGATACCCAGCCTACCTAGGCTCAAGACTATCTGAGTTCTATGAGAGAGCTGGAAGGGTTGAGGTTTTAGGCTCCGAGCCTAGGGTGGGCTCCATCAGCGTGGTTGGGGCGGTTTCACCTCCAGGTGGAGACTTCTCCGAGCCCGTAACCCAGAACACGCTTAGAATCATCAAGGTTTTCTGGGGGCTTGACAAGACGCTAGCTGAGAAACGCCACTTCCCAGCCATCAACTGGCTTACAAGCTACTCGCTTTACTGGGAAAACCTTGAAGAATGGTTTAGGAAGAATGTGAGTGAGGAGTGGCCTGAACTGAGGGCTAAGGCTATGGAGCTCCTGCAGAGGGAGGAGGAGCTTCAGGAGATTGTGAGGCTGGTTGGGCCTGACGCCCTCTCCGACGCTCAGAGGGCCATCCTTGAGGGGGCTAGGATGATTAGGGAGGACTTCCTCATGCAGAGCGCCTACCACCCCATAGATAGCTACTGCAGCCCTGAGAAAAGCTACCACATGCTTAGGGTGATAATCAAGTTCTATGAGAGGATGAAGGCAGCCGTGGATAGGGGAATCCCCATCAAGGAAATCATAAACCTACCCGTGGTGGAGGAGATAGCAAGGATGAAGCTTGCCACCATCCAGGAGGCCGTCAAGGTTTGCACTGAAATTGAAAAGCATATAGACGAGCAGTTTGAGAAACTCTACACCACGGTTAGGAGGGTTGTTGCGTGAGCACGCTTATAACGGGTAGGGAATACTCTACGGTTAGGGAGATAGCTGGCCCCCTCCTCTTCGTAGAGCGCACAACCGGTGTAGCCTACGGCGAAGTCGTAAAGGTTACTACGCCAAGCGGGGAGGAGCGCACCGGCCAGGTGCTCGAGGTGGGTGAAGGCTTCGCCGTAGTTCAGGTTTTCGAGGGGACCTCAGGCCTCGATGTCTCCACCACCATGGTGAAGTTTGCAGGGGAAACCCTGAAATTCCCCGTTTCCATGGACATTATGGGGAGGATTTTTGATGGGAGCGGTAAACCCGTGGATGGGGGGCCTGAGGTCATTCCTGAAGATGAATGGGACATTCATGGTGCTCCAATTAACCCGTATGCTAGGGCCTACCCCTCAGAGTTCATTCAGACAGGGCTCTCCAGCATCGACGGGATGAACACGCTGGTTAGGGGTCAGAAGCTACCCCTCTTCTCAGGTTCAGGCCTACCCCACAACATGGTGGCTGCACAAATTGCAAGGCAGGCGAAGGTTCCCGGGAAGGAGGAGGAGTTCGCCGTGGTCTTCGCCGCCATGGGGATTACGGCGGATGAGGCTAGGTTCTTCAGGGAGGACTTTGAGAAGAGAGGTGCCATGGATAAGGTGGTGATGTTCGTAAACCTAGCCGACGACCCAGCCATTGAAAGGCTTATCACGCCTAGGCTTGCCCTAACCTCAGCCGAATACCTCGCCTTCCAGTACGACATGCACGTGCTCGTCATCCTCACCGACATGACCAATTATGCTGAAGCCTTAAGGGAGATCTCCGCAGCTAGGGAGGAGGTTCCAGGCAGGAGGGGCTACCCAGGCTACATGTACACGGACCTAGCCACCATCTATGAGAGGGCTGGGAGAATCCATGGGCGGAAGGGCTCAGTAACCCAAATGCCCATTCTAACCATGCCCCACGACGACATCACCCATCCCGTACCCGACCTAACAGGCTACATCACCGAGGGGCAAATATACTTGGAGAGAGGCCTCCACATGCGTGGAATCTATCCACCCATCAATGTGCTTCCATCACTTTCAAGGCTGATGAATGAGGGTATTGGTAAGGGTAAGACGAGGGAGGACCATAGGCAGGTGGCAGACCAGCTATACTACGCCTATGCTGAGGGTAGAAGCCTAAGAGAGCTCGTAGCCGTCATAGGGGAGGAAGCCCTAACCGAGAGGGACCGCCAATACCTAGACTTCGCAGACCGCTACGAGAGGGAGTTCGTAAACCAGGGCCCCTACGAGGACAGGGACATAGAAACCACGCTGGACTTAGGCTGGAAGCTCCTCTCAAGCCTCCCCGAGGGAGAACTTAAACGAATAGATCCAGCCTACATCAAGAAGTACCATCCAAAATACCGTGGGAAGCCTGAAGCCGGAAAGGAAGCCTAACCTCCCTTTTCCTTTCCAGGCGGAAAAGTATTAGCCTGCAAAATACGTTTTAAGGAGAGGGGTGTCGGGCTTCACACGGGCATGGATACGGGCTCCCTGTCCGTGCTAATCCTACCTTCGGCCTCCAGCGCCCTCCTAATATGTTTTGGATGGGTAAACATGAACCTGTGGGTTAAGCCATCATAAAATTTTAAGTCCCTTATCCCCCTTTCCCTAATTCTCCTGTTAACTTCGTCTGGTTGGAGGGCTGCGGGGTCAGGCTTCTTTGAGCCTACCACGAAGCCCCAGCTTGAAACATAGGCTGGCACATCCGCCTTATAGGAGCGGGCTACTGGGAAAACCACAGCTAGGGTGCGGTAGATTCTAGTGTGGCAGTCTAAATTGTAGTAGAGGGGGCTGGCCTGGGTTGTGAGAATTCCCTCCCCAGTAAGCTTCCTCGAGGCCTCCTCATAGAACTCCCGGGTGTAGAGGGGGATGGAGGGGCTTCCCTCCACGGGGTCCGTTACATCAACAATGATAACATCGAAGCTTTGATCCGGCTGCCCGCTCAGAAACCGCCTCCCATCCTCAAAGTAAAGTTTAACCTTAGGGTTTTCGAAGGAGCCTTGAGGCAGCTCCCCCATATACTCCTTAACGATGCTGACTACTTCCTGGTCGAGGTCCACCATTACAGCTTCCTCAACGGAGGGATGTTTTAAAACCTCCCTGAGGGTGGCTCCCTCACCTCCCCCAATCACGAGAACCCTTCTAGGGTTTGGATGGGAAAGCATGGCTGGGTGGACGAGAGCCTCATGGTAAATCCATTCATCGCTGGTGGAGGACTGAATTTTCCCGTCTATGATGAGGCATTTACCATAGTCGTAGGTTTCAACCACCTCAACCCTCTGGTAGCGGGTTTCCCCCGTGAAGAGCACCCGTTTAACCTTGTAGGAGAAAAGACAGGTTGGGGTTTGACTGTCCAGATACCAGATTCCATCCCGCTCCGGGGGCTTCAAAACCAGGCACCTTTAGGCCTGAATTTCCTGTAGCTTCTCGAGCTCCCCCCTCTTTAACTCGATAACCTTAACCTTTTCAGGTTTTATCTTCTCCTTAAGCTCTCTGTAAACCACCCAGGGGTCCATTTCGCTTCCACACGTAAAGGCATCTAGGGCCACATAGCCGTTCTCAGGCCAGGTGTGGATGGAAACATGGGATTCGGATATGGCTATGATGCCTGTAACCCCCTGGGGTTTAAACTTGTGGAAAAGCTTGCCAACCACGTTTCCCCCAGCCTTAACCACGCTCTCCTCTAAAACCCTCTCCAAAAACTCAGCGTCATCAATAACCTTTGGAGGGCACCCATGAAATTCAGCTATGAGATGCCTTCCCAAATATTTTGCTTCCATCCCACCTCCCCAACCGAAAGGCTTTCAACTCAAAGGACAGAACATTTAAATACCCCCCTCTATAAAAATCTTTTTTCCTTCAAATTGGAGCAAAAATACAAGAATTGCAGGTTGACCTTAAACAAAAAGCTATGGAAAATCCGGAAAATTCAAGGAAAACCTGAAAAATACGGTTTTCCAGGGCCTATCCACGTTGAGGAATTTCAGCCCCGCCAGGCTGAAATGTTAAGGGAATTCTACGTGGAAAATATTCTTTATAAGAGGGTTTGTTTCGGCTTACGTCAGGGGTTAGGGCTTGAAATTTGCGGAATTAAATCCCTATGGGAGAGCCTACATGGCTGCGTTTTTAGGCATGTCGGGTATAGCAACCTTCTACTTGATCGGCCAGAACTTCATCTCCCTCCTAAACATTTTATCCCCCCTACTCTTTGAGGCTCTCTCCTTCATCCTCTTCACCTCAGCCTTCCTCATAGCCAGACGCTATGGGTGGAGTTTAAGGGGGATTATTTCCAGAATCTGGGTGACAGCAAGCCTGGCAGCCATACTAGCTTTCACGGGTATAACCTGCTGGAACCTCGAGGTCTATGTGGGCTTCACCTCCCCCCAGCCTTCAGCATCCCACCTCTTCCTTCTTTCAGCCCTAGCCCTCTCCACCTATGCATTATCAGTTTACGTTAAAACTTTCAAGGAGGCTTTAAGAGGAAGAATCCTCACCGTGGTTACGTTTTCCATTCTCCTATCAGGCTTCACCACCGCCTACCTGGTAGTTTTACCCATACTATCGACAAGGTTGGGGCTGGCTTTCATACTAACCAAGGAGAAAATTTTCCTTTACCCATGCTATCTGATGGCCTCCTTGGGCTTTATTCCGCTGGCTGCACCCCTAGAAACCTTCCTCCTAGTGGGTTCATGGCTTCTCCCAGCCTGGCTTTCAACCTTCGCCTGCTACTATGGAGGGTTAACCCTACCCCAATTTCAGTGGGGAGGATTCGTAGCCGCCCAAGTTTTCATAGCCCTAGTCTGCGGCCTAAAAAATCTGGGCTTAACCGGTAAGGCCTTGAAAAGGGTTCTTCTACTCCTCCTATGCCTTAGCCTGGCTTCAGCCTCCCTCCTCTCCCCCTTCGGCCTGGGCATGTTGAGGTCGGACTTTAAAAAGCCCACCCCAGGCGAACACGAGCAAATACTCTCTGAAATGGTTAGTATGAAAGCCAGCGCCCTCGCAGGGTTGGATAGCAGGTTAACGAGTATTTCAGCTGGATTGGACCCCCAGTATTCCCAGTTCCCCGCAACCTTGGCTGCTGGGTTGAAATGGTGGATAAGGTGGAGGGCTAGGTGAAACCATGCGAGGCTTAAGAGGAGGAGTACTTCGCCGTGGAAAAGCCTTCTCTTAACCTCCACACTCCAGCTTCCCTCCCTAAGCCTTGCAATCACAGCCTTTAATATGAAGTAGAGTGCGAAGCAGGAGACTGGGATGGGCATGAATTCGCAGCAGGAGAGGGCTAGGAGAAAGCTGAAGTAAGCCTTCACATAGGAGGCCCTCTCAAAGAAGTAGTAGGCTGAAAGTAGGGTTACTGGGATGAAGGCTTCGAAGTGGAAGTCAAACCAGTTTAGTTCGTGGATGGGTAGGTAGAGGAGGTAGGCTGCGGAGACTGCTAGGGCTACATACTTCGAGCCAAGCTTATCTCGTGTGATGAGGTATAAGGGCACTGCGGCTAGTGCGATGCTTAGAGACTGGAGGGTGAGGAGGGTTTCAGCCCTGGGACTCAAAGCATATAGGGGTGCGAGTAGGAGCAGTATGGGGCTGAAGTGGGTTCCAAGGAAGGAGCCTCCAGGATTTACGTGTAGCTCCACCGTGTAGTATAGTAGTTTATGGCTGTGAACAGTTGTCCATAGGGCTTGAAGAAATATTCCTAGATCCCAGGCTGAAGAATTGTAGGAGTGGTGTTTCATAATAGTGAGGTGGGAGGCGTATATGGTGTAGGAGGCTATGCAGAGGGCTAGAAGCCATTCGGGTAAGCCTAGCCTTAAACCTTTAGCTTTAAGGAGGCTGGAAATGCTTTTCAGGTTAGCTGGCGGAAGAGTTTCATCCATTCGTCTGCAACTCTCCCCTTACTGAAGAGGGCTGCCCTCCTCCTGCAAGCATTCCTCATGGAGCTTGGATACCCATTCCTCCAAATCTTCAAAGCATACGTTACGATTTCGCTTTCATCCCTGCAAAGCCAGCCCGTGTGATCGTGGATTACGCTTTCAGCAGGCCCCTGACCCTGGAAGGTTAGGATGGGTGTTCCGCAGGCCATACTTTCTACGGGTATGTATCCGAAGGGTTCATGGGTGTAGGTGAAGAGGGTGAAGAGGGCGTTGGTGTAAAGGTCTGCAAGCTTTCCATCGTCCACTCGGCCTAAATACTGAATGTTCCTGTGGTTAAGCAGGGATTTGGGGATGGTTTCAGCTTTGCCTCCGAAAGCCTTAATCTTTACGCCGTGGTCGGCTATGCTCTTCACAATGGACCAGATGGTTTCCTTCCCGAAGTAGGTGAGCGCATAGTTGGAGGAGGGCTTTGGAGAGGTGGGATGGAAAACTTCATCATCCAATGGCGGGTATATGACATGTCGTATTTTGAGTCCAAGAGCATTGTAGAGGGAGGCGGAAAACTTTGAGTTTGCAATAATCAGTAACGTATTATTCACGATTTTTGAGAGGAAACGGTTTTCAGCCACCCTTATCAGGGGTTTTAAGAGGGTGTGGATTAGCCTGTAGTGGGCTGGATACTCTGAGACAACGGAGTTAAGGCAGCATGTTATGGGGCCTTGAGCATACCAGAAGGTTGAGGGGAAGGCTAGCATGCTTGAAGTGTTAATAATAATGCTTCCATTGAGGAGGCTGCTGAAAACCTTTGGATTATAGGGGAACAGGCTGTCGCGAAGCCAGGTTTCAAAAGCTTTTTCCTCACTCTTCTTGAAT
>QMYD01000041.1 GCA_003662485.1 Candidatus Hecatellales archaeon
GATAGCTTACTGCCTCTAAGGTGAGGGAAATCTTTCAGTTTTTCCTTGATTTCATCAATGGAGAGAGGCTCTGGTGTAATATTCCTGGGGTCACCAGCATACTTTTCCAGCAGAACCTCGGAAATTTTTCTCCACGTTCGAACACCTTCTTTTGCAAATCTAGCCCCTAAACGTTTTATGAAAGCCCTTAAATAACGGGGATTAATGCTTAAAATCTTTTTTGGAGTGAAAAAGTCTGGATGAAGTTGGTAGGCTGTTCTCGCGTTTTGCCAAAGTTTTTCAGCGTCAGTCATATAATCGATGGAAATAATGTAGGTAAAATAAAGGGCATGCTCCTTACTGCCCAAAGGAAGATTCGGCGGATAAACATACTCAGGCATTGAATAATTTGAGAAAACACCTTTTCCCGCTTTCCATTGAAATAACAAAATCTCAGCTATTTTTACTGCTTTTCCCTCATCTATTTCAAAAATATCATTCAAAAACTCTCTTTCCTCCCCTCAAGAGATGGCGCCGGGGATGGGATTTGAACCCATGCGGGCCGCTGGGGGCCCATCGGATCTCGAGTCCGACGCGTTGGGCCGCTCCGCCACCCCGGCTAAGCTTTAATTTTCCTTTGGGGTTTATGGGTTTTGTGGTTGGGGTTGAGGTTGGAAGGCGAGTTTTGGAGGGCTTTAAGGCTTGTGAGGGATGAGCGTTTCAGGCGTAGGCTGGAAAAGTTTCTCAGGAAGGCTTTGAAAAGGCTTGAGGCTGAGGGTTTAAGCTTTTTCGAGGCTCCGGCTGGCCGAAGCCAGCATCACGCCTACCCTGGAGGCCTAGCTCAGCACACACTTTCAACACTTAGGATAGCCCTGGCCATGGTTGAAGCCGTAGCACGCTTCTACGGGTTTAGGGGGGTTAACAGGGACTACGTGGTGGCTGGGGTGCTCCTCCACGACCTCTACAAGCCTCTAACCTATCGGCCCCTAGCCGAGGGAGGCTACGAGTTCTCCAAGCTTGGAAGCAGACTTGACCATTTAACACTTCTCCTGGTAGATGCAAGCAAGGCTGGGTTCCCCTTAGACTTCCTCCACGTGCTGGCTGCTAGCCATGGGGAGTGGGGGCCCATGCCACCCAGAACCATTGAAGCCCTCATCGTCCACCTAGCCGACCTAGCCGACTCCAGGTTTGCAGGCCAGGTGGCGAGGGCAGCCCAAAACATTTTGAAGGGTGAAGGTAAACCCGTTCCTCCAGCCTTAACTGTTAGGGAAGCCTTGAAGGTTATCGCTGGAGAAGCCTAGCATGGCCTTGGAGGGCGAAGTCGGCTAAGACCTCTCCAACCTCAACCTCCCCTATGAAGCCCTTAGCAGGCGTGAGGATTTTCAGGGTTTCCCTCTGTGGATGGTAGGCTAGGAGGACACCAATTCCCAGCAGTCTTCTAGCAGGCCCGTAGAGGGCTAGGATGGCTCCCGGCTTAGGCTCTCCACCCGAAACCTTCACCTGCTGGAGGTTTAAGCTTCGGAGGGAGGCTTGCCCAAAATACTTCGTGTAGGCTTGCCATCGGAGTTCACGCCTCTCACTCCTACTCCTCACCCTAACCCTAGGTGAGGCTGGAAGCCTCAGCACCTCAACGCCTTCCCCCTCCAGCCTTTCCAGAATGGGTTCAAGCTCACCTGAGGCTTGAAGGCCTACAGCCACTTCAGCCCCAACCCTAAGGGTAAGCTTAACCTTGAAGGCTTCAGCCTCCCCACCCGCCACCCACCCATCCGTGTTCAAGACAACCAGGTTGGAGCGTTCAAGCTCTTGGAGGCAGAGCCTCCTTAAGGCTTCAACCATTCTCCCCCCAACCTTTGAAGGCGTGGTAGAACCTGCAAACTCCAACCTTTCAGGCTTAACGAAGAAGAGGTCGAAGACGGGTTTGCTAAGCTGAGCTGAACCTAGCGTGCAGGGTGGGCCGAGGTCGGATTGGCCTACATCCCCATCCACAACGCTAACCCTCAAGCCTTCCTGGAGGCCTCGGTTGGCTAGGAAAACGGTGAAGGAGGTTTTACCCACATCCACGCCTCCCAGGATGGCGACGGTTAAAGGTTTAAGCTTGGAGTGGGAGACCAGCCGGTTTGACGCCTCCCACCAAGCCTGTGGGATGGTGCTTCCAGCATATTCTTCCACCCCACCGCCGGAGCCCAGTTCAACGCCAACCTTAGAAGGCTTAACAGCGTAGATGGGGAGAAGCCTCCACCTTCGAATGGTAACTCTTTCCCCCGGCCTTAGGGGGGCTCCTAGGACTTGGGCCTCCCCCTCAAGGAGTGTGGCTGAGGCTGGACCTGAAACCATTAGAGTTCTTCCAGCCTCCACACGGTGTTCAGCCAAAGGATGGCCTCCCCTTCTAGGTTTCGCTTAAAGCTATTTCCACGGCGGAGGCTTCATCAGCCTTCCTGTGCTTAGCCCCCCTACGCTTAGCCTTAACCGTGGTTCCAGCCTCATCCACAAACTTAAGGGTGAAGTTGGTTTTGAAGGTTTTTGAGGCCTCTTCAAGGAAGTCTTTAAGCCTTGCTAGGTTTAGGGTTTCAATTCTCCCCCCAACCTTCACCACCACGCTTTTAGGCTTCCATTCGGCTAGAACCTTCCTGAAGGCTTCTAGGAGGCCCTCAAGGCTTCTGAAGGACCCAGCCTGAAGGGTTACACCCCCAGCAACCACAGCGAAGCCAAGGGTTTTACCTGGGTCTATTCCCACGTGGAAGGTTTCAGCTTCCACGCCGTAGACGGCGAGGAGAGCCTTTGAAACAGCCTCCCCAACGCTTCCAAGCCTGCAGGCTACGATTTTAACGCCGGGGCGGATGGATTCCTCCAGCTGGGGGAGTTCCTCCTCAGAGGTTAAAACCGCCCTAACGGTTAGGGGTAAAGCCTCACCGGGCACGGCTGGGAGGAAGCCTACACCCCTAAGCCTAAGCTCCCTCACAAGCTCGTAGAAGAGCCTCCCATCCCTCGTTGAAACGGCTAGCTGAAACCTCCCCTTCAGCCCCTTCACCCTTAAAAAGAAAATTCCAGCCAGCTTAGATAAACCTTGAAATCAAGCCATCCCATGCAAGCAAAGACTCTGGGAAACGGTTATATCACCCCGGGGAAACATATTTTTCGCATAGCCGGGATGGCCGAGCGGTTAGGCGGCGGGCTGCAGACTCGCTACACGCCGGTTCAAATCCGGCTCCCGGCTCCAACATAGAGCATTAAATGGTTTTGAAGTAGGCTTTGAAGGTTTTGGCTGCTTGGCTGCTTACGATTCTTATGGAGGTTTCGTGGTTGTAGTATAGGGCGGCTTCAGTCCAGTTGTGGGAGCCTACATACACGATTTCGCCATCGATCACCACGAGCTTCATGTGGTCGGTGTCCTTATCCCTATCCAGCCTTACGTCTACCCCATGCTCCTTCAGGTAGTGGTAGGCCTCCAAGTTTTCATCCATGCAGCCACGGTAGGTCCTATATTCAAGGATAACCTCAACATTCACACCTCTCTCCTCCGCTTTCACCAACTCCCTGATGAGGTCGTTAGCCCAGTCGAAGGAGTCCCCTGGATCGTAAACCATCAAGTACATGGCTACTAGGATTTCCTTTTCAGCCTTTTCGAGGTCGCTTTTCAGCGAGTAGTAGTAATCCCTATCTTTGAGGATGCGAACCCCGTATCCCATCTGGGTGGTTACTGTTACGGTTGCCGTCTTCGTCGTGGTTGTAGGCTTCGTAACCGTGAGAGTTTCCGTCGCAGTTTTGGTTATCGTTGCCTGAACGGTTTTCGTGAAGATTGTAGAGAACGTTTTTGTCACTGGAAGGGTTTTCGTCAAAGTTTCCACGTGGAGGATCGTGGAGGTTTCTGTTATGGTGCTGGTTTGCGGCGGCATCAAGGCTTGGCCTCCAAGGAAACCTCCAACCCCCGCAACAATTAAACACGCAATTAGGGAGAGGGTGAAAGCTATCCTGTTCACCCCTCGCCACCCAAGAGAGCCCTTGTTGCTGATTCAGCTTTAACCCTTTTGGTTCGTTCACTTTTTAGAACAGGCTGTTCTAAGGGGTAGTATTATAGCCCTTTAAGAGTCTATATTTTTAGGGTGAAAATGCTTTTGGCTGGTGTTAGGCTGGTTTCGCTTTTATGTTTGGGTTTACTGTTAGCTTCGGCTTTTGGGATTCCCGCAGCCTTGGCTGATAAGGGAGCCATACCCATTAATCCCACCCCAATTTACGAGGCTGGACAGAAGGCTGTGGTAGCATGGAATGGGGAAAGGGAAATCCTAATCCTCTCCGTCGACTTGAAAACGGCTGGAGGGAAAACCTGGACCCTAGAGGTTTTACCCCTACCCTCCATGCCCTCCATTGAGGAGGGGTCGGAGGAAACCTTCCAAGTCCTCAACAAATACTTTCTCACCTCCATGGTTAGGAGGTTTCAGCCTGCAGTAAAAGCCGCAGGCGTCGAAATAGTTTTCCACGAGCAGATGGGACCCCATGATGTTACTGTTGCTAAGGCTGACAGCGGCAGGGAGCTTGTGGAATGGCTTCTCGACTATGCGGCTTCTAAGGGGCTTCCCAAACCTGCCTCCCAAGGCTTGGAAAAGGCGGAGAGGCTAGTGGAAGACTACGTTTCCAGGGGGTACCACTACTACGCCATAGACCTCGTAGAGGTTTCGGGGGAGCTTAAAAGCGTAAGCCCTCTCGTTTACAGCTTCAAAACCCCCTACGCCTACTTTCCGCTGGAGATTTCAACCCTAGCCAAGGGTGAAACCTCCATCACCATCTTCCTGGTTACGCCTGGGAAGCCTAGGATTGAAGTTTTCAGGCGGGTAGGCTTGAAGGTTGCCTTCCAGGGTCCCATACCCCTCAAGGTTTTGGGGAAGGCTGACCCAAGGCTTGGAAGCCTCTTCCAGCCTGGGAAACCCCTATGGCTCACCGTCGCCCTCTACAGGGGGGACCTCTCCAAGCTCAGGGGTGACCTCACCGCAACCATGAAAAGCCTGGAAAAATGGGTACCCTACACGCCTAAGCCTTGGCAGGTGAAGCTTAGAGTTGAGCAGACGGGTAGAGGCCCCCTCCTAAAGGCTTCCATATTCTTCCCTGATGCGGGCTTCAGGGTGAAATGGGGTGAGCTACGCCTTGAAGGAAGCCTCATTACGGTTGAAGCCAAGGTTGAGAGGTGGACTGGCCCCGCCGCCCAGGTGGCTCAAATCGTAAGCCACTCCTACTGGCTGGATAGGCTCCCCCCAGGCCGCTACATGGTTACGTTTGAGGTGAATGGGAAGCCCATTATAGGTGTGCCCTACAATGCTGGGGGAGAATCCGCCCTAATCCCAATGGTGCTCCTCTCGATTGTAGCAGCCGCCACCTTTGCTGTTACCGCTGTTGAGAAGCGTAGGTCTTAGCTGAGGAGTACCCTAACCATTTCCGGGATAATGAGGCTGGCTGTCTGGGGGTTTGACCCTCCCATAATGGCTATGAGGTATCGGCCTCCGCAAACCCTATCCGTGAAAGCCTTAACCTTTGCAACAAGCCTTGGGAAGAAGGCTGGCGTTAAACCTCTATCCCCGTAGTCTCCCTGGCAGGTGTCGTATCCAAGCGAGTGTAAGACGGCTTCGGGCTTGAAGGCTTCAGCCCTCCGCAGAAATTCCTCCTCCACAAGCTTAAGGTAGGCTTCATCCGTTGTCCTCCAGCCCACATCCACATCCACTTTTAAGCCTCCCTCCTCCACCCTGTTGAAGCCGCAGAAGCAAACGTGGAGGATGTTTGGGTTTCCCCTGAACATGGCTCTATCCCCATCAGCGTGATGGCTGTCCGTGTCAAGAATGGCGAAGCGTCTAACTCCATGCTTTTCCTTAAGGTTTAGGATGGCTGGGCCGAAGCTTGATAGGTAGGTTCCACCCCAAGCATTGTCGGGGCCAGCATGGTGGCCTGCAGCTACGCTCAACACCACGGCACTATTGATTTCACCCGTCCAAATCTTTTCTAAGGCTTCCACACAGGCTCCAACGGTGAGTCTTGCACCCTCGTAGTGCCAGGCTGCTCTCACGGTTTCGAGGAGGCGGCGGCTGTGAACCTTTGCCAGCAACTCCTCACTTACTGGTTTTGGCTCGTATAGGGTGAAGTCTGGATGGTTTAGGAGTTCTCCAAAGGCTTCTGGGAAATCCCTGAACCTGTCGCCTATGATTGGCCAGCTTCTACCCTTAAACTTCTCGGAGAAGAATACTCCAACCCTCGCCAAGAAGGGTCCCAAACACAATATGCAGGCTGATTAATCTAACCTTTTCTTGAAGTGGTAGACGATATAGGTTTCTAGGAGGCCTCTAAACTCCCTTTTCTCGTGGAGGTGGAGGCCTAAGCTTTCAGCCTCCTCCACCAGCCTCCCCGGGCTGAGCGCAGCCATGGTTGAATAAACCATTTGAATGGAGCCTTCCGGCTTAAGCCAGGCTGGGGCTTCCCTCAGAAATCGGAGGATGGTTTCACCGGTGTCAAGCCATCCAGCCTCTAGGAGGCTTCTAGGCCTGCCAGGCAGGTAGGGTGGGTTGAAAAGGATTAGGTTGAAGCTTTCCCCAGGCTTGAGGGGTTGGAAGAGGCTTCCAAGCCTCGGGTCCACCCTATCCTCTAGGCCGTTGGCTTCAGCGTTAAGCCTTGTGCACTCCAAGGCCTTAGGGTTCACGTCTACGGCTACCACCCTTCTAGCCCCCCTCTTAGCTGCGAGGAGGCTTAGGATGCCTGTTCCGCAGCCGAGGTCAAGCACTTCAAAGCCTTCCTCCACCCTCATAGCTTCAGCGAGGAGGAGGCTTGTCCTAGTAAGCCTTCCAGGCTTGAAAACTCCTGGGCAGCGGTGAATGGTTAAGCCTTCCACCCTCAACGGTTTAGGGTTTAGGGCGAGAGAGTGGTAGAGTTTTAGGGCTAGGGCTGCCATTCTGGCTTTGAGGAAGGCTGCTCCCCCGGTAAGGTTTTCAGCCTTAGCCACTCATATAGTTTGGGGTTGGAATGGCTAGGCTTCCAAGGGTTCCCTGCGTTAGGGAGGCCCTCCTCTACGAGCCTCTTGAGGGAGGAAAGGTACGCTGTGAAACCTGTGAGAGGTTCTGCGTTATCCCTAA
This sequence comes from Candidatus Hecatellales archaeon, assembly GCA_003662485.1. Lineage (GTDB taxonomy): Archaea > Thermoproteota > Bathyarchaeia > Hecatellales > Hecatellaceae > B25. Next base: position 7,083 of record QMYD01000041.1, read on the forward strand.
GGGCGGCTTAGGCTTCTGCAAGACGAGGATTAACGTGGATGGAACCCTCTACACGCTCACCTATGGCGATATTTCCTCTCTAAGCGCTAACCCCATAGAGAAGAAGCCCTTCTTCCATTTCTGGCCTGGAAGCTTCGCCCTAACCGTTGGAAGCTGGTCCTGCAACTTCACGTGCCCCTGGTGTCAGAACCACGATATTAGTAAGCATCCTCCAAACCCTGAAAGGTGTAACCACCTCAGCCCCGAAGGCTTTTTAAGGCTTGTAAGGGTGGAGCGATGCCTGGGAACAAGCATCTCCTTTAACGAGCCCACCCTTATGCTCGAATATTCGCTGGAAGTTTTCAGGCTGGCCAGGCGGGAAGGATACTACAACACGTATGTTTCTAACGGGTATATGAGTCTTGAAGCCTTAAGGAGGCTGGTGGAGGCAGGCCTAGACGCTATCAACATTGACGTTAAGGGTGGGGAGGAGGCAGTCCGCAGGTTCTGCGGAGCCGAGGTGGAGAAGGTTTGGAGGAATGCGAGGGAGGCTAAACGCCTTGGGGTTCACGTCGAAATCACTACTCTAATTATTCCGGGGGTGAATGATGGGAGGGATACGTTGAAGGCTATTGCGAGGAGGATTCTGGAGGAGTTGGGAGCTGAAACACCCTGGCATGTAACGCAGTATTATCCGGCTTACCGAGCCTTGGAGGAGGGCTTATACCCTGGCAGAACCCCGGTTAGGCTGCTGGAGGAGGCTAGGAGCCTAGGCCTCAGGGAAGGCTTAAAGTATGTTTACCTTGGAAATGTTCCAGGCCACCCAGGCGAAAACACGTATTGCCCACGCTGCGGAGAACTCCTCATCGAAAGGTGGGGTTTCACCATTTCCAAGCTTAAGCTTGAGGAGGGATGCTGCCCAAGGTGTGGGGAGCCCATCCCCATCATTGGAAGATGCCAGCCCTCACGCCTTAGGCTTTAAGGAAGATTTTCCTAGCCTCCTCCAGCGCCCTCCTCCCATCCCCCTCAGGATTTTTAGGACTCCAAATTTCTAGGATTACCTGGCCTTGGAAGCCTAGGGTTTCCAGGGCTTCCCTAAGAGGTTTGAAGTCTATTTCGCCAGTTCCCGGGGGGAGGTGGCTGTCCTTCAGCCCCCTGTTATCGTGAAGGTGGATGTGGATGAGCTTCCCCCTGAGGTGCTTCACCATTTCACCGGCCAGCCAGGTTTCCGCTTCACCTCCAGCCATTCCAAGCCTCCTCGCCTCAATGTAGGCGTGGCCGAGGTCGAAGGTGAAC
>QMYD01000042.1 GCA_003662485.1 Candidatus Hecatellales archaeon
GGGGTTAGCATGATGCCTCCAATAACTATAGGCGTAAGCAATCCCTCAGCCAGATTATAGCTGGCCTCCTCACCCATTAGGAAGCAAACTACACCTACGTCTCCAATGCTGGCAGCCACTATAAGAAGCTGAAAGCATAGAAGAGCTACTCCAATTAAGGAACCTATAAGCAGGCAGGAGAAACCTCTATAATTTCTAAGTCCCTTAACTAGGGAGCCGATTATTAATATGCCAACTGTGAATTGAGCTACAAACCACCCTACATCTCCGGGTAGGAAAAGTCCAAGCCAAACACCGCCATACTCAGGAGTAGTAAAGCTTAAAGCCCAACTATAGAGTTCTAGGGCTGAATAAGTGAGGTAGAAAGCTCCTATGATGAAAATTGCAGCATAGAGTGGCTTGTAAGTGTTCAGACCTTCATCCCCCCAGCCCTAGCAGGGTTCCAATACTAACTATGAGGAAGGCTACAAAATATGCGAGTATAAATTCGTATGCTGCAGTGAAAAGAGCGTACTTTAATCCTAATTCTCCTCTTATAATGGCTAGGGTGGCGAGGCATGGAAGGTAGAGGAGTACGAAAGCCATGTAAGCGTAGGCTGTTAGCGGAGTAAATGCTCCACTCACAGCTCCTATAAGTCCTTCTTCGCTAACTCCGAAAAGCACCGCCATAGACCCTACCACTATCTCTTTAGCTATGAATCCGAAGAACAGCGCTGCGGAAGCCTGCCAACCCCAGCCCATTGGGGTGAAAATTTTCTCCAATCCATGGCCTATTATCCCAATCCAGCTTTGCTCGAGTAGTGTAGCCTCTTCAAGGGCTTCAACGCCAAGGTAGCCACTAGGCCCTGTTATTGACAGTAGCCAAACCACAACTACACCTGCAAATATTATGGTTCCAGCCTTAAACAGAAACCTCTTCAGCCTCTCCCAAGTTTTTATACCAACGCTTTTCAGCATAGGCTTCATGTAGGGTGGCAACTCCATTATAAACCCGCTTGAGGGACCTTTAAAAAGCAACTTTCTAAGTAGGGTTGCCATAATTAAAGCAAAGATGACTCCTAAAATGTACATGCTCCAAACCACGCCAGCCACGTAGGCTGAAAATAGGGCGCCAGCTATAACGAGGTATACTGGAAGCCTAGCCGAGCAGGATATTAGGGGACAGACAAGCGCCGTAGTTTTCCTATCGTTCTCGTCTTCAATGGCTCTTGTCGCAATTATCCCCGGCAAGTTGCACCCAAAGCCTAGAATTAGTGGGAGCAGAGACTTACCAGTAAGGTGAAGCTTATGCATTATTTTGTCTACGACGAAGGCAGCCCTAGCCATGTAGCCTACATCCTCGAGTAGTGCGAGGAATAGGAAAATGAAGGCTAGGTTTGGCACAAATACTAGGATTGAGCCTACACCCGTTATGATGCCGTCAGCGAGGAGGGAGCCAGCTAGCCCAGGTATGGTTGCAGCTAAATCGTAGAGGAAGCAGCTGAAAAACCAGTCTATTAGGTCGCAGAGTGGAGCTGCAACGTCGAATGCAAACTTAAAAGCCACGTATAGGGCTGTAAGCATGATTGGTATGCCGAAAACCTTGTGGGTTACAACATAATCAACCATATCAGTTAAGGTTATAGGCTTCCTAGCCAAAACTCCAACACATTTTTCGACTAGCTGAGAGACGAATTCATATCTTTTCTCAACTATGTAGCTTTCCACATCTCTTCCGAGAGAACTTTCAAGCTTCTCTCTAGCCTCTGCAGCTTGACTCAGTATTTCACGGGATAGAGGTGAAAGCTTAATTTTATCTTCAACATCCGAGTCTCCCTCAAGAAGTTTGATGGCCACCCAACGTGAATTATATTTTCTTGCAAGCTCTAAGTCTTTCTCAACGATTCTTGAAAGTCTACCTATTTCACTCTCAACTTTACTGCCATAGTTAACTAAACTTGCAGGTTTTTCCTTGCGTTCAGCTGCTTCGACGATTGCCTTCTTAAGCTCCTCTATTCCACGCCCTTCCACAGCTATGGTTGGAATTACCGGTACGCCGAGCATCTGGGAGAGTTTTTCAGAATTTACTTCGTATCCTTGGTCAGCTGCTAGGTCTACCATGTTTAGACACACGACGACATTTGCACCCATCTCGATAAGGGAAACTGTGAGGTATAGGTTGCGTTCAAGGTTTGCAGCATTAACTATGTTGACCACTACATCTGGATTTTCCTCAACTATGAAGTTTCTAGCTATAAGCTCGTCAACACCGTAGGCTGTTAGACCGTAGATTCCAGGTAAGTCGACAATCTCAAGGTAGCGTCCATCCACCCTAATCCTTCCAACTTTCTTCTCAACTGTTACCCCAGGCCAGTTTCCAACCCAAGCCCGGCCGCCCGTAAGCTCATTAAAAAGAGTAGACTTCCCAACGTTTGGATTCCCGGCAATAGCAACCCTAAGCTCTTTTACAACTGGCTGTAAAGCCCTTCTCTCCAAACATTCATCCCCTATTTTCTACGAAAATCTTCATGGCTATGCCGAAACCCAGCATCACCCTCCAAGCATCAGTATAACCACTACTATTAACAACTTCGATAACCACCGGTCCTGGAGACAAAGATTTAACAACTCTTAAAGTTGAACCTTGAGTTAAACCGAGTTCGGCTAGCTTACGGGTAAGCCCTTGCCCAGCCCTAACTTCAACTATTCGGACTAGGCTGTTTTCACTGGCAAAGGCTAGCGGAATCATTCACCCACTTCCCTAACAATTATGGTGGAAGCTTCACTCTTCCTAATAGTCAAGTTAAAGCCTTTCACCTCAAGGTCTAAGGGGTCCCCTAAAGGCGCAACATTAACAAGCTTAACCCTTGTTTTTGGCAGTAAACCCATATCCATTATTCTCCTCCGAACAGCTCCAGAACCCTCTAAGCGAATAATCTCATAGGTTTTACCCACCGCACCCTCTGCCAGCCTAAATTCCTTAGCTAAATCTATCATTATCGATGTTAGGTAAACCTAACTTTTATTTAAGGATTTTAAAGCATAAGCACGGAAATATTTAAATTTTTGAGCATTCTCCCAAAAAGTTAGGCTTACCTAACTTTTCAGTCCGTCGCGTGTTCTTCATTTCGCCTTAGGCGATCAGGCTGGGACGACTTCATCACTAAAATAGTGTTTGATGCGAACCTCTATAAGGGTTTCCGTCTCTTCTAGCCTTGAGGGTTTCCGGCTTGGGGCTGGTTGAAGCTGCACTCCTCTTCGCAGCCATTTTCGCCGTTTTGATATCCTCCCTACTCTACCTTCATCATGCTAGGGGAAAGCGTGTTGAGGCTGAAAGGCTTGAAAAGCTTTTAGCCGAGGTTAGGGTTGAGGCTGAAAGGCTTAAAGCCGAGCTTTCAAAGGTTGAAAGGCTTAGGGAAGCCTTGGAGGGGAGGGTGCTTCCAGCCCTAGCCTCCACCAGGCTTAAGGAAGCCCTAAAGGAGCTGGAAATCCTTGAGGCGGAGGCCCCTCCAAGCCTTAGGGGGGAGGTTGAAGCCTACCGCTCGGAGGTTGAAGCCGTTGGGGCGCTTAGGGAGGCCTGCAGGGATGCTGTGAAGGCTTGGATTATGCAGGCGGTTAGAGTGAACCTGCCCCAAACGATGAGAAACTGGGGGGAGGCCCGCCACGGATACAATAGGCACCTAGACGAGCTCCTCGCCTATACGCTGGCCGAAGCCGTTGAGGCTAGCCCGCAAAGCCTCCTCCAATGGTTCAGAATGCAGAATCCAGCCATGTATCAGACCCTAACCACACTTGTCGACCACTCTGAAAGCCTTGAAGTCTTCTTCAGGATGGCGGAGAAAACCCTGGAGAGCCTTGAATACCTTAAGGTTTTCAGGAGGAAGCTTGCTGAGGCTCGTGAAGCTGTAAGGCTTAAGGCAGCCCTAGAGCTTGAAAGGCGTAAGATTATGGATGGGATTGAGAGGCTTAGCGAGAAGCTTTTGAAGGATTGGGAGGGGGGATAGCGTAGGCTGGCTTCCACCCTAGAAGGAAAGCTTGCTGAGGCCTGGAGAGTTCTCAAGCTCTGCGCCAAGGGTAGAGGGTTTTATGCTAGCTCCCTTAACTATGCCTACCAATACTGGCTTAGGGATGTGGTTTTCAGCCTACCCCCTCTTCTAGCTCTGGGCTACCAGGAGAGGCTGAAAAACCATTTAACCCTCTTCCTTGAAGCCTACAGGCGTAAGGGTAAGGTTCCAGCCCTCATAGCTAGGTTTAGAGGGCTGGCCTACCCATTAAACTTCCTCCGCATGCTTGGGAAGCCCAGCCTCCTATCAGCCTACCCACTTAGGTTTATGCTTCCAAACCTTTGGAGGTTAGGTCTCCAACCTTGGACGGGGGACAGCTTACCTCTCCTCCTTATTGGGGTATACCAGTATGCTAGGCTGACGGGTGACGGAAGCCTTCTCGAAGCCTACAGGGTGGAAATTGGGGAGCTTACAGATGCTCTCGCCTCAAAAGTTGAGGAGGAGGGGCTTCTGCCTGGAAGCGGCTGGATGGATGCCATGGCAAACTATCTTGGGAAGCCCACACTAACATGCCAGCTCCTCGCCTATGAGGCCTTAAAGCTTTCGGGGAAGCTCAGCCAGGCCTCCACGCTTAAAAGCCTAATCCGGGAAAACTATTGGAATGAGGAAGGCTTCTACACGGATCTTCCCGGCTCCACCCGGATGGACAGTCTTGCCAATGCGCTTGCAGCCATCTACGGGGTTGCATCTAACAACTCCTTCCTAGGCGAAATCGTGCGGAGATTTTCGGAGTTTAAAGGGCTACCCAACATTTATCCACCCTACCCTAGGAGGGTTTGCGGCCAGAAGCCCTACACCTATCAGAATGCAGCCCTATGGCCCTTCATCCAAGGCTACCTAGTTGCGGCACTAGTGAAGGCTGGACTTAGGGAGGAGGCAGCAGAAGCGTTCAGAAGGCTGATTAGCCTCCCAGGCCTAAACGAATGGTACACGGTTGAGGGGGAGCCTAGGGGAAGCCCAAACCAGCTTTGGACGGCTGCCCAAATCTTCCACGCCTACAGGGCGCTAGGTGGAAGCCTTCAGGAGGAGAACCTCGTTTAGCGTGTCCACCCTAACGATTTCAGCTCCCTCCACGCTGGCAACCTCCTTGAGGGTGGAGCTGAAAAGCCTAACCTTCCCCCCAGCTTTCTCCGCTGCTGAAACTTCTTGGGCTACGAGCCTCCTAGAGCCTCCTCCTTCCTCCAAGTAGACTTTGAAGAGGCACATTGCTCGGAATGAGACTTGTAGAGGTGAAACTTATCCTTTTCCTTTTTCAATTGAGGCTTCTTCTTCAAACCATTCCTTTTTGAGGTGGCGCCATTCCTCCATAAGTCTTTCGTAGAGGTAGTCTTCAGCCTCCACCAGCTCGTAGCGGTTTAGGCTTTCAGCCAGCCTTTGGGCGATTAAATGGTAGCAGAGGAGGGCTTCCCCATCGAGAACCCTATAATAGTAGTCGTCGCAGGTGCAGTAGCCAACCTCTGGGAGCAGTTGGTAGTCCCTCTCCTTCCCCACTACGATCCAGACTATTCGACCGCTGGGCTGGAAAACATACTTTTTAACCGCCCCCTCCACAACCGCCTTCCAAGCATTCTCAAAGCGACGGCCAAATCTTTGAGCTAGAAGCCTCCTCAACCCTTCTGGGAGCTTTCCCTCCCTCCCCGCCTCCAAGCAGGCTTTGGCTAGGAGTTCATCCTCCCCATGCAAGGCTAAAAGTAAGGGGAGATCCGGAAACCTTTAACCTTACTTTCCGCTTTAATGGCTTTGGGTTGATTGCACCCTTCTTCCCCTGGCCAGCCCTCCTCCTCGACGATGGAAGCCGAACGCTCGTGGTAGCAGACCTACACCTAGGCTTCGAGTTTGAACTCTCAGAGAAGGGTGTAAACCTTCCATCTCAGACTTGGAGGATTAAGGATAAAATGTTGAGGATGGTGGAGGAGGCTAAGCCTGACAGCCTCATAATCCTCGGAGACCTCAAGCACACGATTCCCAAGGTTTCCCTCCAAGAGTGGAGGGATATTCCAAGCTTCCTCCAAGCCTTGAAAAGAAAGGTTCAAGACGTGAGGCTTGTGCTTGGCAACCATGATGGGGGTGGAGAAGTTTTCGCAGGGATGGGTGTTACCGTCCACGCGAGTCGAGGCCTCCTTCTCGAGGCTGGAGGGGTTAAGGTTGGCCTCTTCCACGGGCACGCCTGGCCCTCCCCAAAGCTTTTCGAAGCCTCCTGCTGGGTGATAGGCCACAATCATCCAGCCATCCAGTTCAGAAGCCTTCTAGGCTTTAGAACCATAAGGCAGGTTTGGGTTAGCGCCCCCATCAACCTGAGGAGGCTCTGCGGAGACTTCCTCAAATATCGTGGGGTGAAGGCTGGGGGGAACCCGGAAAAAGTTTTAAGGGAAAAATTTAACGTTAAGCCAGCCTGCAGGAAGCTCATAATCCTCCCAGCCTTCAACGACCTCCTAGGAGGCTTAGCCTTCAACGCAACCCCCCAAAGCGAGCTTATAGGACCTATAACCCGCTCCAGGGGAGTCCAAATGGATAAGGCTGAAGTATACCTAACCGACGGAATCTACCTAGGCCTCCTAAAAGACTTGAAGAAGTATGGCTAAACTTGAAAATAAAGCATATATTCTTGTTTTCCGTTTTGGGGTATGGCGAAGCTGAAGCATGGCTTTGAAGGCTGACGTAGCTATTGTTGGAGCAGGACCAGCAGGCCTCTTCGCAGCCTTGGAACTAGCCGAAAAGAGTAGGCTTAAAGTTCTCGTGGTGGAGCAGGGTAAGGCTCCAAGGGAGCGCTTCTGCCCAGAGCAGTCCTATAAGGGCTGCGCCAAGTGTAGCCCTTGCAATGTGCTTTCAGGGGTTGGAGGGGCTGGAACCCTCTCAAGTGGCAGGCTTAACCTCCGCCCAGACATAGGTGGAAACCTTTACCCCCTCGTAGGTGAGGCTGAAGCCTGGAGGCTGGTCAAAAGGGTGGACGAGGTCTTCCTACGCTATGGCTCACCCAGCTTCCTCTATAATCCTAATGGGCCTGATGTTGAGGAGTTGGAGCGTAGGGCTGCGGCTGCAGGCGTCAAGTTCATCCCGATTTCGCAGAGGGAAATAGGTACGGATAACGCTCCAGCCGTCATCCAGAACTTCATGGAGGACCTCCAGCGGAAGGGTGTAAGATTCCTCCTCCAGCAGAGGGTTAGGGAGATAGGGAAAGGCTTCCTCAAACTCGTTGGTGGAGGGGAGATAAACGCTAAATACCTGCTTATAGCTCCTGGGAGAAGCGGCCAGAACTGGCTGGCTGAGGAGGCGAGGAGGCTTGGAATACCAACCCGCCACGAGCCCATCGACCTAGGCGTAAGAGTTGAGGTTCCAGCTATCATCATGGAGCCTGTGGCCAGGATAAGCCGAGACCCAAAATTCCACATCTACACGAAAAAGTATGACGACTTCGTTAGAACCTTCTGCGTCAACCATAGAGGCTTTGTCTGCATGGAGGTCTATGAGGAGGATGGAATCGTAGGCGTGAATGGCCACTCCATGCAGACCGTTCAATCCCAAAACACGAACTTCGCTTTCCTGGTGAGGGTTGCACTAACCGAACCCCTCGAAGACACCTCAGCCTATGGGAGAACCATAGCAAAGCAGACGACGCTGCTGGGAGGTGGAAAACCGCTGATCCAGAGGCTTGGAGACCTCGTTAGGGGTAGGCGCTCCACCTGGGATCGGATAGAGAAGGGAAACGTTAACCCAACCCTCATGACGGTAACCCCGGGCGACATAGCCATGGCCTACCCCCACCGGGTGGTCACCGACATCATTGAAGGCTTGGAAAGGCTTGACAACGTGATCCCGGGTGTGGCGAGCAGTTCAACCCTCCTCTACGCTCCAGAGGTGAAAGTCTCAGCCAACAGGATCTACACGAACAAAGACTTGGAAACCCCAGTGGAGAACATTTTCGTGGCTGGGGATGGGGCAGGCCTCTCCAGAGGCATCGTTATAGCAGCAGCCACGGGGATTATTGCGGCTAGGGGTATTCTGAAAAAGGAGGGTCTTCCAGCCGCCTAAAACTCAGCGGTAAGGCCGCAGTAAAGCTTCCTAAAGTGTTCCTTAAATTCCTCTGCGAAGGCGCATTCAGCCTTAAAGCCCGTGCAGTGGCCCGTGTAAACCTCTTTTA
>QMYD01000043.1 GCA_003662485.1 Candidatus Hecatellales archaeon
TCTCTTCCCGGATTAAAGGGTAGGGGAAATGGGGAAATTCGCCGAGCGAATGGTGGAAACAGCTGGGAGGAAGAAATCGAGGATTATTCTCGCCTTAGACTTGCCGCCTTCAACCCCAAACCTGCTGGGTGAAGGCTTAAACCTTCTAAGCAGGGTTTCCAGAAGCCTCTGCGCCGTTAAGTTTAACAGGCATCTGCTACTACCTCTCGGCCTAATGGAGGGTGTTAGAAGGCTGGTTGACCACGCTCACAGCTTAGGCCTCCCAGCCATCATGGACTGCAAGCTTAACGATATTGGCTCGACAAACCTAGCTATGGCTGAATGGTTTTTTAAGGCTGGATTTGACGCCTTAACAGTTAGCCCCTATGTGGGTTGGAAGGGAGGCCTTGAACCCGTTTTCCACTTAGCCAAAAAGCTTGGAAGAGGCTTGCTGGTTCTCGCATACATGAGCCATGAGGGTGCAAGGCAAACTTTCGGGAAACCCCTGTTGTCGGGTGGGAGGCTGAAACCAGCCTACCAAGTCTTCGCCAGCTGGGCTTCTAGGTGGGGGGCGGATGGAGTTATTGTAGGTGCCACCAGGCCTGCGAAGATAGCTGAGGTTAAAAGGATTTTGAAGGGGAGGGTTGCCATTTACTCGCCTGGCGTAGGCTTCCAGGGTGGAAGCGTGGAGGAGGCTGTTAGGAAGGGAGCTGACTACCTTATTGTGGGTAGAAGCATCCTTCAGGCTGAGGACCCCCTAGAGGCGGCTGAAAGCCTTAGGGTTAGGGCTTGGAGGGTGAAGCCTCACCTAACTGCGGGCTGATGCTGCCAGAGCTCGCTTTTAAGCAGGTCCCTCACGGCAGCCCTAACCACAGCACTCCTACTCGGATACATGCCAGACCTCACAAGCTCGTCTACGCCTTCAACCAGGGCTTCAGGAAGCTTAACCGTAATAAGCTTCATGGAGTTATTATTAATCCGGTTAGCCAAGATGAAGCCCCGAAGAAAAGGGTGTATTTAAAGCGTATATAAGGCGTAGTATCCAGCATCTTAGACCTAAAACTCTAAAAATGAAAAGTTTAATCTCACCCGCTCCAACCCGTTAGAAATCGTTTTCCAGTGTTTTCCTCCAGGGTTGCAGGAGTGTTTAGGGTTTACCAGTTTATGGTTTGTAATGGTTAAGTTAAAGGGCCCCTCTAAAGGCAACTGTTATATTCATGGTTTATAATGAAGGCTTACGTGGAGGGTGGAGGCTTGGGTGGAGCGAAGAAGAAGCCGTTAAGCGCCGTGGAGAAGGCTCAAAGGCTGAGGGAGGAGAAGGAGAGGAGGGCTAAAAGGGAGAGGGAGGAAAGGGAAAAACGGGTTGCAGCCGCCATAACCCTGCAAAACGTGGACGACAAAACCGTTTTCGCAGAGCTTTCAAAGCTTAAAGCCGTAACTCCGGCAGCCGTAGCCTCAGCCTTTAACATTAAGGTGAGTGCAGCCGAAGACCTGCTAGAGGACTGGGAGAAAAGAGGCCTCCTAGTTCCCGTAGCCAAATGCGAAAGGCTGAAAATCTATAAGCCTAACCTGGCTGCGCCTCCAGCCTAACCTGTTTTTTCCACCCTAACGATGGTGCCCAGCCCAGCCTTGGCCAAGGGTTCAAGACTTCCCGTTATCCTGCCCACGGGGTTCACGGGGCTGTAGGGTTTTGCCTCAGCGTAGAAGAGGCAGAGGGCGGAGCCTTGAGGCCAGTAGGCTATGGTTCCAGCTTCCACCCTAGACTTAGCCTTCTCCAAGCCCATTTTAACTGGGATGGGGAAGTAGATTTCACCTGGCCACTGGGCGGCTTTCCCTTCTAAGGGTAATGCCTGCAGAATGGCTTCCACGGTTCTGGGAGCCCAGAAGCGTATGAGTTCTCCCCTGGTTTCCCCAAGCCCCTCCAGCCTAATCCTAACCGGAATCCTGGAGATATCAGCCATTTAGGCTCCCTCCGGAATTTTTCCAGCCATTTTCTCCAGCCCCTTGAAGGGTAGAGCCTTCCTCCTAAGGCTTTTAGCCAGCTTTCTGAAGGCTTCAAACTGGCGGAGGAGTTCCTTTACCTCCCTCTCACTGGTTCCTGAACCCCTTGCAATCCTCCTAATCCTTGAAGTGTTCAAAATCTTAGGGTTTGCTCTCTCCTCCGGGGTCATGGACTGGATGATGGCCTTCCAAGCCTTAAACTTCTCCTCCCCCATCCTCGCCACCTCATCGGGGAGGTTGAGGCTCAACCCAGGAATCATTTTGAGGATTTTGCTTAGGGGGCCAAGCTTCCTAACGGATTCAAGCTGCTCTAGAAGGTCTTCCAAGGTCATCCTCCCCGAAAGGATGTCCCTAGCCTTCCTCTCTGGAATGGCGATTTCAGCCTCCCTAACACGTTCAAGAAGCCCCTTAAGGTCTCCCATGCCTAGAAGTCTTCCAACAAAGCGGACGGGGTCGAAGAGCTCCAAATCCTCTATTTTCTCCCCGGTTCCAAGGAAGATGATGGGGGCTCCAACAGCTGCAACAGCGGAGAGGGCTCCCCCACCCCTAGCCGAACCATCAAGCTTAGCCACGGTTATGGAGGCTAGGGGTGTAGCCTTATGGAAAGCTTCAGCTTGAACTCCAGCCTGCTGCCCAATAGTTCCGTCAATAACCATCATAACTTGGTCCGGCTTCACAGCCTCCCATATCTGCCTCATCTCCTCGATGAGGCTTACCTCATCCTTGTGGCGTCCAGCAGTATCGATGAGGATGGCCTCATAGCCCTCCCTCCTAAACCTTTCAACACCCCTCAAGGCTATTTCCACAGGGTTTCCAGCCTCTTCCTCCCCGTAGACGGGTATGCGAGCCTGGGAGGCAAGCTGCTTAAGCTGGGCTAGGGCTCCAGGCCTATATGTGTCAGCGCAGACGATGGCGGACTTAAACCCCCTCCTCGTGAGGAAGCTGGCAATCTTAACGGCTGTGGTGGTTTTACCCGAGCCCTGAATGCCCACCAGCATGATGACGCTGGACTTCCCTGGCTGAACAGGAATCCTAGCAGGTTTTTCGCCTAGAAGCCTCGTTAACTCGTCGTATACAACCTTAACCACATGCTCCCTCCTCGAAATTCCAGGTGGAGGCTCCTCCCCGAGGGCTCGGCTTTGAATGCGTTTAGAAAGCTCTAAGACCAAGTTTACGTTTACATCCGACTGGAGGAGGGCTCGCTGGAGGTCTCTAACCAGCTCCCTAACTGCAGCCTCGTCTACGCTGCTAAGCCTGAGAAGCTTCTTGATGGACTGTTGGAGGCTTGCTCCCAGCCTCTCCAAGGTCAAGCCTTTCCAGCCTCCTCTTCAAGCTTGGATAGGGCGTAGGCTACAAGGATGGGGAAGGCGAAGGTGTAGTCGGCTATCACGGTTATAAGCCTACTTCCAGCTTTAGCCTTCCCCCAGGATACCGCCTCCTCTAGGGGGGCTCCTGAAAGGCTTCCACCCTCAGGCCTGTCTAGCGTTATCTGGATGGCTCCATCCACTCCTCCCCGGAGCATGCAGGCTCCCAAAACATGGTGTTTGGGTAGGCCCCCACCAAGAATGATGGCTCCAACCTTCTTAGCCTCGAAAACGAGGTCGGCTAGGAGGTTTAAATCTCTAGCCTGGTTTACCCTCAACCCCTTCAGCCTGGAATAGCTCCAAAGGTGGAAGCCTAGCATGGAATCGTAGATTCCAGGGCAGAAAACGGGAACCCTACGGCTAGCTGCAGCCTCCAAAACGGAGGCTTCCCCACCTTTAATTCTGCTACCCAATTCCCAGAGCAACTCGTAAACAGAGGTTTCCTCGACTTCAATCCTGTCAAGCACCTGGTAGACGGCTTTCTCCAAGGCTTCAAAGGCCTTCTGCTCCACGTAGATGTCGCCCACCCTTCCGAAGCCTTCCTCCCTAAGTCTCCCATCATCAGCGTGAAGGCTTCCCTGCCAGTGGCGGAAGCCTAGGGCCTCCACCAGGTCGTGGGTAACGTTTGCCCCCGTGGTTACGAAGACGTCAACCAAGCCCTCACCGATAAGGCTGGCCAAAATCTTCCTTAAGCCTCCGGGGATGGCTGGCCCCGCCACGGCGAGGAAAACCCTGTAGTCCTCATCCCTGAAGAATTCTGCAAGGAGGTTTGCAGCCCTACCAGCTCTTCCAGCCCCAAGAACCCCGCAGGCATCCATTTCCTCAACAAGGCTTACCAGGGATAATCCTGGCTTAACCTCTATCTGTCTTACAGGCTTCAAAGGCTTCCACCAAGAGAGGGAGATGAAAGCAGCCCTTTAAGCTTGCTGAAAGGAGAGATTGGAAGCCTTAAGCCTTCACCCTTACGATTTTCACCCTCCCCAGAATCTTCCAGTATTCAACCTCAACTCCATTAGCTATTCGCTCCTTCAACTCTTCCTCAGCTGGCATCGGGGTTTCAAAGGTTTCATAGGTTTCCAAGTCCATGAGCTGGACGGTTTCGGGGGTGGTTGAAATCACCTGGCCGCTCCGCTTCTCAATGACTGGAACCTCGATTCTGGCGTCTACGGGGCTTACAATGCTCCTCTTCACCCCGTCGAAAACTCCTACGGCTACGATGCGAGCCTTAGCCGAGCCATGCTTCCCAGGCTTAGACTTCTCCAACTCTACAACCCTGCAGGGCTCCCCATCAATAATAATGTACTGGCCCTCCTTTACGGAGCCAACCTCCACCGGCCTGCTCAAAGCAGCCTCCTCCCAACCAGCGTTATAGCATTCTTCGCCTTAAAGAATAAATTGTTTACGTTAGGCAGGTTACGGAGAGCCTACGCTTAACCCGCTCGTAGAAGGTGAAGCCCCGCCTGAGGAAGACCACATGCCTCCTAGACCGTTTAACCTTGACTGGTCTTGGGGGTTGAAGTCTTCTGGCTTTCAGGCCGTCGGCTACCACGAGGAGAGGGGTTTCGCTTTCAGGCTTCACGGTTACCTCCACGGTTGAGGGTGTGATGAAGGGTTTGAAGTTGGTGGAGAGCGGGTAGATGGGGGCTATGATGAGGGCTTCAAGCCTTGGGTCTACCAGGCTTCCACCCACGCTGAAGGCGTAGGCTGAGGCTCCGCTAGGGGTGGAAACTAGCACCCCATCCACTTTATCCTTCCCAAGCCTAAACCCGTCCACATAGACGGAAAGCTCCACCATCCGCGAGCTTCCACTTCCAATCTTTAGTTCGTTGAGGGCTGGAGGGATACCCCTAACATCAGCCTCCACCATGAACTGCCTATCCTCCACATAGTTTCCCCTTAAAACCTCGCTTAGGAAGGCTGAAGCCTCCCCGGGTGTGGCTTCTGCGAGGAAGCCAACCCTACCCATACTCACCGTGAAGAGGGGTATGCTACGCCTAAGCCTGTGAACAGCCCTAATAATGGTTCCATCCCCACCCACAATAACTGCTAGGTCAGCTTCAACCTTTGAGGGGTCTACGCCCCCCTTGATTCCAAGCCTCCCAGCCAGCCCAGCCTCATATTCAACCTTAACCTTCTGCTCCCTTAGTTGGGAGGCAAGCTTACCAGCCAGCCTCACGGCTTCCTCCCTGTCAAGCCTTGAAAGCACCACAGCTCTCTCGAACAATTCTCTCCTCCCTTCGGGGCATAAAACTAAATTCATGGGATAAGTTAAATGTTTAAGGGTTTAATGGTGACTGGCAGGCGTAGGGTTTACGTGTTCGATGCTTCAGCCTTCATTGAAGGCTTGGAAGGCCTGGCCTTCGAGGACCAGGTTTTCACCACTCCAGAAGTGGTGGAGGAGCTTAGGGAGGCTGAGGTTAAGGGTAGAAGCGAGCTAGCTAGGGAGCTTGGCAGGGTTAGGGTTGAAAGTCCAAGGCTGAAGCATGTGGAGGAGGCTGAGAGGGCTGCCTTCCAAACCGGAGACTTTTCCAGGCTTTCAAAGGCAGACCTTTCGCTTCTAGCTCTCGCAGTCCAGCTTAGGGCTGAAGGTTTAAGCCCAACCATCGTAAGCGGCGACTATGCTGTTCAAAACGTGGCTGAACAGTTAAACCTCAACTATGCCTCCACCCTGAGGATTAAGCATAGGATTCGATGGTTAACCTACTGTTCATCCTGTGGTAGAAGTTTTCCTCCAGGCTTCAGGCTGGAGTGCTGCCCTACGTGTGGTGGGAGGCTTAAACGTAAACCTTTGGAGAGGGGTAAAGCCGGAGGAGGGGGGAAGAGGCTTGGAAATTGAAGGATTCCAGCAGCTTATAAGGCAGGTATACTTTCACAAGGATTCGAGGAGGGGTGCTTATGGAACCTTCATGTGGCTTCTTGAGGAGGTGGCTGAGCTGGGTCAAGCCCTCCAGGGGAGGGGGAGCCTTGAAGAGGAGTTCGCCGACGTCTTAGCCTGGCTCTGCTCCCTAGCCAACGTGGCTGGTGTAAGCTTGGAAAGGGCAGCCCTAAAAAAGTATGCTGGAAAATGTCCGAGATGCGGGTTTAAACCCTGCCGCTGCCCTGAGTAGGCTCAGCCTTAAGCCTTATCCTCCCTGAGTTTAAGCCAGTACTCCTTGTTTAGGATGCAGCCTGGGTCTGGTGCAAGCACGTCGCCGTAGTAGCAGTAGGCTCTCGCCCTACACCCTCCGCAAGTATACCTGTACTCGCAGGAGCCACAGTTCTCCTTAAGTCAGTCCTTATTCCTCAGAGCCTCAAGTAGCGGATGTTTCCTCCACATTTCCTCGAAGTCGTCTTTGAGGAGGTTTCCAAGTTTAACCTCCTCCTTGTGGGGGAAGAAAACGCAGGGGTAGATGTCGCCATTAGGCTCAATAGAAACGTAGAAGCGGCCTGCCCCACATCCGCCTATGAAGTCAGCCAGCCTTTTAAGCTGGCCTGTAAGCTTTGGATTGTAGAAGTGGGTGGGGATGATGGATTCGCCCCCACTCTCAATGGCTTCAACCTTTAGGATTCGGCTGAGCTCCGGATGCGAGTTTACCCGCTCCCAGATTTTCCCCTCCTCTATTTCCTGTGCTATCCTAGCGAAATAAGGGGCGGTTGAAAGCACGTTTACACGCTTGGTTTTCAGCATGTTCCAGCAGGTGATGAGGAGGGCTTCCCTCTCCTCAGGTGTTAAATCCGCCTCCACGATGTCTCTTCCACGGCCGGTGGGGACGAAATTGTAGAGCATGAACCAGTCTGCTCCAAGCTTGTCCACAAACTCTATGAGTTCGGGGATTTCCTTATAGTTGTAGCGGGTGGCTGTGGCTGCAACCTCCACGAAGAAGTCCTCTGCCACGCAGTTCTCAATACCCTTAACGGTTTTCTCGAAGGCTCCTGGAACCCCCCGGAAGCGGTCGTGGGTTTCAGGGTTTACACCGTCAAGGCTTATCTGCACGAATTGGAGGCCAGCCCTCTTATACTCCTTAACCTTCTCCCTAGAGGCGAAGACTATGGCGTTAGTGGCCATGGCTACGTAAATCCCTTTCTTGGAGGCATGTTCAACCAGCTTGAGCATGTCAGGCCTAACCGTTGGCTCCCCGCCGGAGAAGGCTAGAATTACAACGCCAGCCCTACTCAGAATGTCTATGCCCCTCATAGCCTCCTCTGTGGTTAGTTCACCCTCCACGGGAACGCCTGGCTCGGAGCGCTCATAGCAGTGGATGCAGCGGAGGTTGCAGGCTCTGGTTATGTCCCATACGATTTGGAAGGGAGCTCCGGGAGTATAGGGTTTCCTCACTCCAAACCAGGCTATACCCTTAATCACGTTTACGAGGCCTCTCCTCCAGTAGGGGTCGCTAAACTTCGACTTGAGTTTTTCCTTGGAGACTCCGAAGGCCTTTGCTCCAGCATCGATTACTGGGGCTATAAGCCTCCTAGCCAGCCTACATTTCAGGCAGGCCTTCTCCCTCAAGCCAATATAGAGTTCGAGGGCTACCTCAAGCCTGTTAGCTCCATCCTGCTCGCAGTAGCCTGAAAACCTCGTGAGGAGGCTTCTGGTTAAAGGGTTATCAGCAACCTTCTTAAA
>QMYD01000044.1 GCA_003662485.1 Candidatus Hecatellales archaeon
GCCATACCATCCCTATCCGACGTAGGAAAAAACCTTGCAAAACAGTACAACATCGAAGTTGTGGAGGGGAAAGATGCAAGGGAGGCGGCAGCTAGCCTAATGCGGAAGGTTTAGCCCTAAGCATTAGGGGAAAAATTAACGTTAAATTTCCTGC
Source organism: Candidatus Hecatellales archaeon (assembly GCA_003662485.1). Lineage (GTDB taxonomy): Archaea > Thermoproteota > Bathyarchaeia > Hecatellales > Hecatellaceae > B25. The sequence goes on from QMYD01000044.1 coordinate 155, forward strand.
TTTTCTAAGTTGGTTTCCCTTGGGTTCACAGCGTAGATATGAGGTTGTGAGCACGGGGATCGTTACGTTAGATAGGATGCTGGGTGGAGGCTTCCCCAATGGAAGCGTTTTAGCCATTCTTGGGGAGCCTGGCTCAGGCTTCGACCTCTTCGCCCAGCAGGTCATGTTTTTCAAGGCGAAGAAGGGGGAGAAGGTTGCCTACTTCACCGTGGACAGGCCGGCTGAAGATGTTAAGGGCGAGATGGCCATTTACGGGTGGAATGTGGAGGAGTTTGAGGGGAAGCTTTGGAGGTTTGTAGACGCCTACACGCCGAGGCAGGAGGTTAGGAGGGGGATGGCTGGGAGGAGGGTTATAGCTGAAATCCTAGTGAACCAGCTTCCCTCCGCCATAGAGGAGGGCTACTACACGGTGGTGGACACCTTCTCCTACTTCCTCCTCTTCTACGAGCTCAAAGACATTATCGACATGATTGAGACAGCCATTTTCCATGCGAGGAGGCATGGAGGCCTCCACTTGCTTCTCATGATACCTGGACTACACGACCGCAGGGCCCTCACAACGGTGGCCCACTTCACCGACGGCCTCATCGAGTTTAACCTGAACCCTGAGGATGTTGAAGCCTCGGGGAGTATGAGGATTAGGAAGCTTAGGAAGGTTCACCACGTCATACGTTCCATACCCTACCGGATAACTAGTGAGGGGATAACGATAGAGACTACGATGAGGGTTGCCTAGCGCTTAGAGGAATTCTTCCTCCTCCCTTGCAGCCCTAAGCCTACGCCTAATGATTAGGATGATTATGGCGGCGATTAAGACCCCCACAATAGCGTAGGGGAGGAAGGGTGGAAGAAGGGTTTGGAGTTGGGGGGCAGCCACATTAACCGTAACCTTCCCGGTAGCTATCAATGTAACCTTTCCATTGCCTGGGGCTGGGTAGGTGTAGGCTGCGGAGGGTTGGGGGAGCTGATAGCTGCCAGGCTTCTCCACCCTCAACTTGTAGGTTAGCACGCTAACCCCTCCGGGTGGAAGCTTTGGAATGAAGGTTTTAGGTGAGCCCTCAACAAGCCTAGCATAGGATGGTATTCCATCCAAGACCTCCACGTTCAGGGCTTCAAGCTTTGACCCCAAATTTTTTACAATAATTTTCACGGTGAAGGCTTGATTAGGTTTGACATTGGCGGGTTCAACACTCTTGCTTAGGAGGAGTTTGGGGGCAAAGGATACCTCCTCAATGTTGGACCAGGCTTTAAGGGGTAAGCCAAGATAGGAGTATGTGGCTTCTGCTCTCGGAAGCTTGAAGGCTCCCTCACTTGAAGTGAAGGTGTAGGTTAAAATTAGCTCCTCCCCAGGCTTGAGGATGGGAGCTTCAGCTTTAAGCTCCTCTCCAGGCTTGAGTTTTAAGCCTTCAGGGAGGCTGTCCTTAAGCTTCACATTCAGAATGGTGGAGGCTCCCTCATTCACCAGTCTAACATCCACCTTCACAGGTTCACCTGCGAGAGGCCTTTCAAAGCTTACCGACTTGGTTAGGGCTACCTTTGGAAGGCTAACCTCCAAGCTTACGGCCCTAGAAGACTGGCTAAAGGTTGAATTCAGAAACTTATAGGAGGCTTTAACGCCTGGGAAGGTGAAAGTCTTGGAAGGCTTTGAAAGCCTCACGAAGTATGTTAAGTGTAGGACTTCGCCTGGACCCAGCTTTGAAGCCTCAGCCTGCAGCTCCCCCTCCACAAGCTCAACACCCTCAGGCAGCCTGTCCTCAAGCCTAATGTTTGAAAGGCCTGCTTGAGACCCATTTAAGGCTGAAACAACCACCTGAATTTTCCCCTCCTCATCGAGGGGCTTAACTTCCTTGGTGAGGCTTAAGGCTGCTGAAGCTACTGGTGTATTGGAAGCATAGTAGGGTAGGGGTGGAAGATTTGGCGGGCCCCTTATTAGGGCTAGGGTTGGGGGGAAAACCAGGACTTCAGGCTTCTCCACCCTCACGGTATAGGTTAAGGTTAACGCTTCTCCAGGCCTTAGAGAAGTGATTTCCCTTTTAACTGTGCGGCTGGGGAGGGCTGGTGTGAAGTCTCCGGAAACGTAGGCTACGCCCTCAGGGAGCATTTCGAGTAGGGTTAGGCTTTCCAGAGGCCTTCCAATAACAAGTGAAAGCCGAACCTTCACGGAATCTCCAACCTTGCAGGTTTTCCTGTCTATCTCTTTTGATAGGCTGAGCTTGGGTAGGTTCCTGCTTTTGAGGTGGATGTTGACAGAATTAGGGGTTTCAACAGCTTTTTCCACGGCTCCTTCAAGCCCCATGGTGAAGTAGCTGATGGAGACAGCTGAGCCAAGCCTGCATACGGGTTTAACCCCGCAGACCTTTATGGGTATGGTTACTGTGGCGGTGGAGGTTGGAGGTATTTCTGAAACCTTCCTCGTAAGCCATCCTTCACCCTCAGCTGTTTGGGCTAGAATAGTGACATTATAGGCTGTTGAGCTTCCAATGTTTACAAGGCTTAGCGTGGCGTTAACGGTTTCCCCAGCCTTCACTCCAACCTTGTCAGCCTCGAGTATGGGAATCAGGGAGGCTATGGGAACCCCTAGCCCAACCGTAACGCTGTTGGATGAGGCCTCATAAAGGTTGAGGAGGCTTTCGTCAAAGTAGAGAACCCTTGCAGGCTTTAGGCTAACCAGGCTTCCGGGAGGCGAAGCCTCCACCTTGACAACGTAGCTGAACGTTTCACTGCGTCCTGGAGCTATGTTGGGGATGAATGTGGAGGCTGAGCCCTCCTGCAGGGTTACGTAGTCAGCCAGCTCCTTCAGGCTTTCAGAATCGTCAACTGAAACGTTTAAGGCTGCCCCGCTACCAAGGTTGCTCACCGTTATGGTTACTTGGACTAGGTCGCCTTCTCCCCAAGTAGCCCTATCCACAACCTTAACGACTTTAAGGTAGGGTTGGTCTTGGAAGCCTGGAAGGTAGGCTGCGTAAACGTCTGGAAAGCTTTCCACACCCTTGAAGTTCCCCTCTAGAACTCCTCCAGGTTTAACTGTTAGGTTTGGGAGGAGGGCGGCTGTTATTACGCCTCCAATAACTCTAACCTCAGCTGTGGAGGATTCAGCGTAGGGGGAGGGTTTAAGGTATTCCCCATAGTTAAAGCACTCCCTAACGCTTGCCTTTAAAGCCTTAAACTGGTGGGTTGAAGCCTCAGCCTTGTAGACAAGCCTAAGCTTTAAAGCTGGAGAGCCCCCATCGAATTCCACGCCAAGCATGGTGAAGCTGGAATACTTGTAGAGGTCTGGGTCTGCAAGCCTGGTGAATCCTCCATAGTTGGTGGGAACATACTTCCAGTAGGCTTTAAGGTAGGCGTTGAAATCCACGGGGGAAAAGTAAACTTTTAGGCTTCTTTCCCCTAAGCCCTCCCAGAGGCCTGTTACGTCGAGGAACTTGACGGGGAGGAGGCTTTCAACCTTCTCTATCAGGTTGGAAAGCTGGTTTTGGGCTTCACCCTCAGGGGAGGAAAGCTCTACGAGGAGGGTTACACCTTGGGGTAGTCTTGGAAGATCCGTCCAAACCATGGTTTCAGGAGGCTTCCCGCTGACGGCCCAGAGGGAAACCTTGGCTAGGGCGGGGTAGGAGGCTGGCTGAAGCTCGGAGGCAAGCTTTAAGGCTTCACCCTGAAAGTCGAGTTCAGCGTAAACGTCGCCTTCAACAGCTTGAAGCCTAACATGTTCAGAGTAGCCCTCGGGGGCTGCATGGGCTACTTGAAGAGGAACTACCAATGCCAGCAATAAGATAAGTGGCAGTACCTGCCTTAGCAACCAAACCCCTATTTAAACATGCAGAAACCAGCTTAAAATAGTTCTTTATTTGAGGCCAGCCTTAGAAGCTGAAATTCACGTCGGAATGCTAGCGTAATTTACAGTTTCCTATGAAAAACAGGGGCTTTCCAAAGGGAAATTGCTCGAAAGCTTAACGGAGAAGACCGCCAGATTCCCAGCTAAAGATTTCATGAGCCTTCTGAGCCTAAAATTAAGATTTTAATTGACCGGGACTTATTTCTATTTGGAGTCGGATTTCAGGCTGGGAAAGGCTGGATGGCCTCCCTTTTCAGGGCTAAGAGGGGAAAGGAGGGGGGAAACCCGGAGAACGCCCCTGAGGAGAGGGCTGAGGAGAAGCCTCCCTCAACCACGCAGTACTATCTTGAATCTTACCCTGTTAACCCACCCTTCGTCCACGTGGGAATCGTAAGAGACCCGGAGACTGGTGTGATAACCTACAAGGTTTTTGAGCCAACCATGACCCCCCACGACCAGAAGGCCCTAAAAGAGATAATAGAGCTACTCAGAGCTGAGCTTGAAATACCAGCCGAAGAGCTGGGAAGCAGCGAGAAAATCGAGAAATACCTTAGAAGGGAGGTTTTAAGGCTTATCCGAAGGTATAAGCTTAAGGTTAGAAAGGATGCCTTTGACAAGATCATGTACTATGTTTGGAGGGACTTTGTAGGCTATGGGAAGATAGACCCCCTAATGCGGGATGGACTTATCGAGGATATAAGCTGCGACGGTCCAGCCATCCCCATCTATGTTTGGCATAGAAACTTCGAGTCCATGCCCACCAATATTAGCTTTGAAACAGAGGAGGAGCTTGAAAGATTCCTCCTCCGCCTCGCCTACCTGGCTGGCAAGCATATCTCGGTGGCCCAGCCCATCGTGGATGCAAGCCTCCCAGATGGAAGTAGGGTTCACATGACTTTTGGAAGCGAGGTAACCAAGAGGGGTTCAACCTTCACCATCAGGAAGTTTAGGGCTGACCCGCTGAGCATTGTAGACCTAATCAAGTTTAACACTTTAAACTCTGAGATGGCTGCCATGTTCTGGTTTACGCTGGAGCATATGTCAACTGTGCTGGTGGCGGGGGGAACAGCCTCCGGTAAAACCACCACCATCAACTGTCTCGCCATGTTCATCAGGCCTGAAGCCAAAATCGTAACCATTGAGGATACACCTGAACTTAACCTCCCCCATGAAAACTGGATTCAGTCTGTGGCCAGGGTTGGCTTCATGGGTGAGGGTGAAATAACCCTCTTCGACTTGTTGAAGGCAGCGATGAGGCAGAGGCCAGACTACATTATTGTGGGTGAGATTAGGGGTGAGGAAGCCTTCACCCTCTTCCAGGCTGTTTCAACAGGCCACGCAGGCCTAAGCAGCATCCACGCCGACTCCATTAGGGCGGTGATCAACAGGCTAACCTCTGAACCCATGAACATTCCGAGAACCATGCTTACAAGCCTCGACTACATCGTGCTCCAGGCTAAGCTCACCCGGGGGGAGCAAACCGTCAGGAGAATAATCGACGTCGTGGAGATAACGGGCTTCGACACCAAAACCAACGAGCTTCTAACCAATCAGCTTTACAGCTACGACTACCGTTCGGACAGGCACAGCTACATGGGACGCTCCTACAAGCTTGAAAGCATAGCTAAATCGGTGGGGCTGAGCATGGACGAGGTTCAAGCCGAACTGGAGAACAGGAAGCAGATCCTAGACTGGATGGTGAAGAATAATATTCGCAGGTATAGGGAGGTAGCCCAGGTGGTGAGAAACTACTACCAGAAGCCTGAGGAGGTTTTGAGGAAGGTTAGACTTGAAATGATGTAGAGAGGGCTAACCATTGATAGAGCGTGCCTCCCACTTTTCCTATGGGCTTCTAGGATGGTCTGCTCGGGGGCTCGCCCCCCACCTCAAAGAGTTGGGAGCAAACCTGGAGAAGGCTGGAATTAGAGTAGCTCTTCCAGCCTATGTCAGCTTCATCATGTTTTGCTCGTTAACTGCCTTCGGGCTTGGTTTTGCCCTCTCAATTATAATCGCCCACCTCATGTTCGGCTTACCCATCCTCTCTCCGGTTTCTCTAATTTTCGGTGGGGCGGTTGGAGGCTTAGGCTTCAGCGTAGCCTTCGCTGTAACCTACATGCTCCCCTCCGCAACCGCTAATAGGAAGCGAAATGAGATAGAGGTTAACCTCCCCTTCACACTTAGCTTCATGAGTATTCTTTCAAGTGCAGGGCTTCCCCCAAAACGGATATTTAGAGCCCTAGCCATGCTGGAGGAGAGAGGCCAAATAGGGTTTGGAGGCGAAGCGAAAACCATCCTCCGAGACATAGAGGTTTTCGGCGTTGACTTTTCCACCGCCTTGAAGAGTGCAGCCCTCCGATGTCCAAGCAAGGTTTTGGCTGGAATTCTTGAGGGGATGCTTGGAGTTATCCATGCTGGGGGAAACCTAGCCAAATTCTTTGAGGAGGAGGCTAGGAGCCTCATGGGGATGAGGAGGGCTGCGCTTAGGGAGTTCGTGGACACCCTACTCATGCTCGCCGAGGTTTACATGTCCATGTTTATAGCCTTCCCCCTAATCCTACTCCTCCTCCTAGCCATCATGTCCTTCATGGGTGGTGGAGCCATCGCAGGGATTCCGCCAGAAACCATAATCGTAATGGTGATCTACGTAATGGTTCCGGTTTTCGGAATCCTTTACATCGTAATGTTGAGTATTATGACGCCGAGGGAGTAGCCCTTTGCTCATGATGAGGGTAACCAAGGTGGAGAAGCAGACTGCTTGGGCTGTCTCCCTCATCCTAGGAGCCATGATCATAGCCTTCTCAGCCTTCTTCTGGCCGGGCTACCACGTCCACCCAGACTTCGACAACTTCCTCGTGATAGGTATAATGGTTGCCATTTTCCCCCCAGCCTTCCTAGACATTTTGGACAGGAGGTGGAGGGAGTCTATCAACAGGAACATCGTATACTTGATTAGGAATGTGGCGGAGGCCCAGCGCACCGGCATGACCTTCGTGAGGGCGATAGAGGAGTCAGCCAAGGTTGACTATGGACCCCTAACCAAGGAGCTGCGTAGGGCTGTGGCGCAGATGTCCTGGGGAGCCACCTATGAGGAGGCTTTGAGGAGGATGGCGAGACGTATTGACACCCCCATAGTTTACAGGGTGGTGGAAGCCCTCATTGAGGTTGGACGTTCAGGGGGTAGGATAAGCGCCCTCCTCGACATGCTTTCAACTCATATTAGGGACCTTCAAGACTTGAAAAGGGAGAGAAGTAGGCAGATGCTCCCCTACGTGGGCATTATCTACGCCTCCTTCTTCGTATACATCTTCGTAGTCGTCATCCTCTTCCAGACGGTTTTCACCCAGCTGGCTGAAGCCCTAACAGCAGGATTCCTCGCGGTTAGAGGCTTGAATGTGGAAGCCTACTACATTTGGTTCTTCCACATGTCCATTATTGAGGCAGCCATCAGCGGGCTTGTAGCTGGAAAGATGGGTGAGGGAGCTGTCAGCGCAGGGTTGAAGCATATCCTCGTCCTTCTAGCCGCCACCCTTGCCATCTTCATCTTCGTAATCAGGGTGCTATAGTCCTTGAGGGATTCTAATCTACGTAGGGGCGGTGAGGCCTCCATCATCAGCATAATGATGGTTATGCTGATCACGGTTATCCTCGCCAGCGCCGTCTACTATTGGGGTTCAAGTATGGTGGGTGGAAGCCAGAGGGGGGTGGAAGCCCCTATGAACGTTAACGTTCAAAGGCTTTCCGAGGATTTAGCTATCGAAACCGTGGAGTTCGGAGGCGAGGGCATAAAACTGCATGTTAGGAATACGGGAAGCACCCCCTCCACGGTGGACGCCATCTACGTGAATGACGAAAGATATGCGATAACGCCCCAAAC
>QMYD01000045.1 GCA_003662485.1 Candidatus Hecatellales archaeon
CTGGTTCACCGGCCTGCCCGGCTCAGGAAAGTCTACGCTGGCTAGGCTTACTGCTTCGAGGCTTAGGCGGCTGGGGATTGGAACGGTTATTTTGTCTTCGGATATGCTTAGGAAGTACCTTACTCCCAAGCCCTCCTACAGCGAGGAGGAAAGAAAACTCGTATACCATGTTCTCGCAGTTATGGCTAAGCTTCTAACAGAGTATGGGTTGAACGTGCTGATAGACGCCACGGGGAATAGGAGAGCCTACCGGGAGGAGGCGAGAAACCTCATAGAAAGGTTTGCTGAAATCTACGTTAAGTGCCCCCTCAACCTATGCATGGAAAGGGAGGCCAAGCGTAGGGTGAGGAGGGGCGCACCCAAGGGCATCTATGAGAAAGCCTTTAAAGGCTTAAGCGAAACGGTTCCAGGCCTAGGCTCACCCTACGAGGAACCCTTAAAGCCAGACCTAGTACTGGAGACGGATAAGCTTAGACCCGGGGAGGCAGCCCGCCTAGCAGCCAACTTCATCGCCAAAAAGTTTGGCTCGCGGAAAGCTTAATCAAAGTTTCACCTACATATTCATACTGCTCTCGAAGGGGCTGGAATTGAGGGGTTTGAAGGAGACGCTTAAGGCCTACCTTTCATCCCTCCATGGAATGGATGTTGAAATTCTTTCGGTGGGAGGGTTTGAGAAGCCAGAGGAGGCTGGAAGGCTGGACTTGAAGGGGTTCGGCTATGGAAAGCCCATCCTAGCCGAATACGAGGCTGGGGGGAAACGTTTCAGCGTGGTGGTTCAAACCATGAAGCCTGACAGCTTCGGCCATGAGCATCCTGGAGACCGAGCTCAAAGCCTCATCCTCGCCTACCAAACCTATGGGAGGCTTCCCCGCCACGTTAAGGCCTTAGACCTCGGCGTCTTCACAGAGAAGGGTGAAATGGTTTCCCTCCGAGGCTTTGAAGAATTCTTCCTCCTCGTGGAGAAGGCTGAGGGCAGGGAATACTTCTGGGACCTAAACAGGATTGCGGAGAGGGGAAGCCTTACAAGCCTAGACCTGGAGCGCTGTAGGGCTCTGGCCAATTACCTCGCTGAAATCCATAGGGTTAAGAAGGAGGCCCCAAACCTTTACAGGCGGAGGATTAGGGAACTCCTAGGCCACGGAGAATGCATCATGGGGATTATTGACAACTACCCGGAGAACGCTGACTTCATCAGGCCTGGAGAGTTCGAAGAGTTTGAGAAGCTTTGTGTTGGGTGGAGGTGGAGGCTTAGGGGGTTAGAGTATAGGCTAAGCCAGGTTCATGGAGACTTTCACCCATGGAACATCCTCTTCAGGGAGGGCTTAGACTTCACGGTCCTAGATAGGAGTAGGGGGGAATGGGGTGAACCGGCAGACGACTTCTCCTGCATGAGCGTAAACTACATTTTCTACTCGCTTCAAATGCTAGGCCGGTGGGGTGAACCCTTCAAAACCCTCTTCGAAGCCTTCGTAGACACCTACCTTAAAGCTACGGGGGATGAGGAAATCCTAAGGGTTTGCCAGCCCTTCTATGCTTGGAGATGCCTCGTCCTAGCAAGCCCCATATGGTATCCAACCCTCCCAGGCAGGGTTAGGAGAACCCTCCTAGACTTCGCCTTCAACCTGCTTGAGAGCAGCCTCTTCGAGTGGAGGAAGGTTGACCAATACCTTAAACCGAGAGGCTAAGCTGGAGGTGGAACGGGTTGAAGGCCATTATTTTGGCTGGAGGCCCTGGAACAAGGCTTAGACCCCTAACCTGCACTAGGCCTAAGCTCCTCATGCCCATAGCCAACCGCCCCCTCCTAGACTGGACCTTTGAAAGGCTATCCTGGGCTGGGGTTAGCGAAGCCATTCTCGCAGTAAACTACATGGCTGAAGCCTTCGAAAAGCACTTCGGAGGAGAACGATACGGGATTAGGATTACTTATTCGAGGGAGGAGAAGGCTATGGGTACGGGAGGCCCTGTAAAGCTTTGCGAGCGCCTCCTAAAGCTTGAGGAGGAGGAAACCCTCCTAATCATGAACGGGGACATCTGGTGCGACCTAGACTTTTCAGCCTTGGAGGCCTCCCACAAGAGGAATGTAAGCCGGGGTGCGGTTGCAACCATAACCCTCTACGAGGTTGAAGATGTAAGCCGCTTCGGCGTGGTGGAACTCCAGCCAGACGGCCGGATTACAGCCTTCCATGAGAAGCCTTCGGGGAGGGTGGAGAGCAAGCTTATAAACGCTGGAATCTACGCCTCCACCAGCCAGATTTTCAGCTATATTGAGCCTAGGAAAACCTCGATTGAGAGGGAGGTTTTCCCAAGGCTAGCCGGCGAAAACCGCCTCTACGGCTTCCAGCATAGGGGCGAATGGGGTGATGTAGGTAAATTCGAGGACTACTTAAAAGTTAACTTTAGGGTAGCCAAATCCCTGGCGGGTGAAAAGCCGAGAATTGAAGGTTCAGTTGAATACGACTCTACGGTTAAGCTTAACCCCCCAGTTATTCTCGGCGACGGGGTTAAACTTTCCCCTGGCTCCAAGATAGGGCCCAACGCCATCTTGGGCCGAAACGTAACCGTGGGGAGGGAATGTCAAATATCTAATTCGGTGGTCTTTGACGGGGTGGAGTTTGGGGATGGATGCCTGGTTAAGGGCTCCATTATAGGTGAGGGAGTCCTCCTCGGGGGGAACGTTAGGATTACCGGTGGAAGCGTGGTGGGAGACCTAGCCATCATCAGCCCCGGAGTTAAACTTTTAAGGAAGGTTTACGTCTGCCCGAGGAAGGAAGTGGAAAAATCCGCCCTCGGCCCCAAACGAATTGTTTAACACCTTCCATTTCAAAAGCTTCTAATATTCTCTTGGGGATAGGTTGGTTGCCAAACCCTTTTTGAGCTTAGGAGCCAGCCATGGATTTTATGCGCTTAAGCCTGGAGGAGGTTGAAGGGAAGCTTAAAAGCGGTGAGGTTGGGGTATGTCTTTGGGGTCTTGGAAGGATAGGCCTAGCCCTCGCAGGCCTCCTAGCCGAAGCAGGCGTGAAGGTTTCCGTTTTAGACCCTAACCCAAAGCTGGAGAACATTGTTTCTACGGGTGAGTTCCACCATCAGGAGCCTGGGCTGGCCAAGCTTCTCAGGAAGGTGGGGAAAAGGCTTACCGTGCACTCCAACCTTAAGGAGGCAGCCTCTGAAAGCTCCATCCTCATCTCCACGGTTTCAGTTGAGGTTTCATCAGCAGGAAGCCCAGACTACTCCAGTCTGGAAAAATTCTGCTCGAAGGCTGGGCTGGGGCTTAAACCCGGAAGCCTCCTAATCTTCACCGGGATTTTCACGCCGGGGATAACGGAGGAATTCGCTCAACCCCTCTTGGAGGAGCGTTCAGGGCTTAGGGCTGGGAAGGACTTCGGCTTAGCCTACAGCCCCCTGAAGGCTTATCCCGGAAGCATCCTCCAAGACCTAACGGGTAAACCCCAGCTACTGGCAGGCCTCGACGGGAGAAGCCTGGAGAGGGCGGAGAAACTCTTCAGCCTCTTCGCTAGGGGAGGCTTGGTGAAGGTTGGAAGCATAAGGACAGCTGAGGCTGCAGGCCTCCTAGGCGAAGTATACCTGGATGTGGAGAAAGCCTTAGCCAACGAATTCGCAAGGTTCTGCGATAAGGCTGGAGTAAGCTTTAGGGAAGCCTCCCAAGCCCTAAGCAAAATTTCAAATTTAAACTTTCAGCCTGGGCTGGGGTGGGGTGGAGACTCCGCCCACGCTTCAAGACTTCTGCTCGGCGAGGCTGAAAGGCTTAAGGCTGACGTTAAGCTTGTGAGTGCAGCTCGAAGGGTTAACGAGGAAACGCTGGGCTACGTGGTTAAAACGCTTTCAAAGCTTCTGAGGGAGAGGGGTAAACTGCTCTCCGGCTCAAGGGTTATCCTACTCGGGGTTTCAGCTAGGGCTGACGTTAAGGAGGATAGGGCCTCCCCTGCAAAGCTTCTCGCCTCCACCCTTAAGCGTAAGGGAGCCAAGGTTAGGGTTTGGGACCCCCTATACTCGCTGGAGGAGCTTAAAAGCCTAGGCTATGAGCCAGCTGTCCTCTGGGAAGCCCTACCAAAAGCCGACTGCGTAATGGTTACGGTAGCCCATCAAGCCTTCAGAAAGCTTAGGGATAGAATTTTGAGTGAGCTTTCAGCTAAGGGGGGTGGCATCCTCTTCGACTGTAGTGGGGCGGGGATTTTCGCAGATGCAGCCTCTGATAAGGTTGTGATTGCAGGTTTAGGCCTCTAACCCCTACTATGCACGGGGATGAAGGTTAGCTTATCCCCCTCACCCACGGGTGTTTCAAGTCCCCTAAAAACGTCGACTTCAACCCCGTTAAGCAGGATGAGGCAGACCTTAAAGGCCTCACCTTGAAAGCTCTCAGCCAGATTCTTCTCAAGTTTCCAGCCGAATTTTTCGCCTAAGGCCTTTATCACCCCTAGGACGGTAGCCTCCCCTTCAACCTCAACGCTAAGCCTGCTTTCCCCCCTAGCCAGGCTTGCGAGGAAGCCTACAAGCTCAACGTTAACCTTCACCATTTCCGCCTAAACTTCCTCTACTGGGCATTTAAGCTTCCTCAGGATTTCCTCAGCCCTCCCACTTTCCACCTTGAAGGTGTAAAGGTATCTGCGGGTTCGAAGCTTAAGCTTCACGAGGCCGTTCTTAAGCCTCTTAACCCTGCAGGCTTCAGCCCTCTCAGCCAGCCTGAAAAACTCCTCTTCGCTGAAGACCTCCTTAGGCATTCCTTCACCCCTCTAGGAGGGAAGGCTTAACCTTTCCCCTTTAAATTGTGGAGGGATAAAGCCTTTACGTTAACCCTTACCTCCAAGCAGTAGTTCGATGGCTACCCCCTCAAGGAGGGAGGCAAGGATGGTGAGGATTGTTAGCGTGAGGACGAAGGGGAGGCCGAAATAGTACATCATCAACGGGATTAAGGGGATTTTCACCGCCCTATTGTAGAGGAAGGCTGCTAAGAGTCCAGGCCTCACACCCTGCTCCCTAAGCCTTCTAAGCATAGGATACCAGACGTAAATGGGCCCTGTGGAGATGATGCCTCCAATTATGGCTAGTAGCCAGCCTCTCCAACCAGACTTTCCGCTAAGATACCTCGCCGCTCTTCCAGGGCTTAGAAGGTAGCTGGTGAAGGCCATAAGCAATATTACGACCACTAGGATGGGGGCGATGTTCGCCAAGATTTTCAGGCTTCGAAGCAGAGCTTCAACCGTGGCTGAAGGATTGTAGAGGGCTGAGAGGAAGTATAGGGCTGAGACGGAGAGGGGGAAGCCTAAGCTAGCTGAAACCTCCCTCCCAGTTTTCCCAGCCTTAGCCAATTTTCCTTCACCCTAAGGGGCTTAAAATGAGTCCTGTGGCTGCGGCTATTGGTAGGGCTAGAATGAAGCTTAAGCCATTCCTTAGGATGGCGAATTTTCCGCCTAGGAATGCTGCTTCAGCTGGAAGTTGCACTAGGCCCACGGTTACCCAGGCAATGATGAAGGCTGTAACAGCGTAGAGGCTTACTCCTTCCTTCAGCAGCTCTCCACCCATCACGTAGCTGTTAATGGGGTTTCCAGCCGCTATACTTCCAACCGCAGCCCCCGTAAGGGTGTCCCAAAGCGGGTTGGCCGTAAAAACCTTGAAAAGCCATTCGCTGGGAATAAGTGTTCCCAGTAATCCCATGAGTAGGATGACGCCTAGGAGAATAGGGAAGCCTAAGGCGAAGCTTGAGGCGGCATTAATTAGTACCCTTAAAAACGATTTCCTCTCAGCCCTTCCCATAAAGTGAAGTTAGGCTTGGAGGGGAGTTAAATCTTTGCTTTAGCGGGGAACCTTAACCTTCACTCTTACGAGGCTTCCATCCCTAAGCTTTAAGGTCTCCCTCAAGTTTAAGGGTGAGATAAGCTCTAGGACGGAGGCGTTGTAATGGGTTCGCTGGATGAAGAGCACGTGGCCCTCAATTCTCCCGTTTATGAGGGCTGGAAGGCATTTAAGGCTTCCATAGGTTCTAACTCCATCATGGAAGCCTTCTATGATGATGCCTGGAAGGTTTTCCAGCTCAACCCTTGCGGCTAGGTCTTCCGGCCTGGTGAGCTTTAGGTTTAAGGTTCCAGGATAGGGCTTGTAGCCGAGCTTCGCCATAAACTGCCTTCTATAGCCCTCCTTCGTCACATAGTAGGCTCCCTCCCCAAGCCCTGTGAAGACTTCACCTTTAATCGTGAGGAAGCGGCTTGGAGGCTTAAGCAGGAAGGTAAGCCTGCTTTGAACCTTCAAAAGCTCCTCCAAGCCTTTCCCCGTAATCTTTATATGCTCCCCTCGAAGTTCAACCCTCCGCTCAATATAGCCGCCCTTTAAAAGGCTTCTAAGCCATCTAGAAGCCGTCTGCTGGGAGCAGCCCAACTCTGAGGAAAGCCTCGACGTGGTTGTGAAAATGGGGTGTTTGAGAGCTCCAAGCTCAGCCAGCTTGAGCAGTGTGAACCATTCCCTTGGCTCCGTTGGGCAGCCCCCCGAAAGGCTAAATGGTAAGCTGAAAATTTAAGCTTAAAGCTTCCCCACCGTTGCAAGCCTGTGGGCGAGCCTTAGGGGTTCTGGAAGCCTATATGGCCTCCTAACACATTTCAAAACGATTTCCACGGCGTCTTCCAGCGAAACTAGGTGGCCTACACTCACGTAGATGGGTTTTCTACCCTCCAGGCTTAAGGCCATACCCACGGTTTCGCCTTCAAGCAGGATGGGGGCTAAGGGTTTGGAGGCTTCAACCTCCCCGCAGAGGAGTTTCTTGGCTACCCCTATGGTTGGGATTCCAAGTACAACCCCCACATGGCAGGCTAAGCCGCACCTGTAGGGGTGGGCTAAACCCTGCCCATCCACTAGGACTACGTCAGGCCTATTCCTCAGCCTCCCCAAGACTTTGAAGATGGGTGGTGCCTCCCTGAAGGAGAGGAGTGTTGGAACGTAGGGGAACCTAACCTCAGCCTCAACGGTTTCAGCCTCCACCAGCCTAAGCGTTTGGAAGTCTAAGACTACGGCTGCAGCTCTCGCTTTAGCTGGGTTTGGATAGGAGAGGTCTACGCCTCCAACCAGCCTAACCTGGGAGGGTTTAACCCCCTCCATCCTAACTTTTAGGGCTAGGAGCCTCTGAGCCCTCCTAGCCCTCTCAACATTGAAGCTTGGAGGAGTTTTAAGTTTCGCTTTAAAGGCTGACAACCTACCCTTTAATAGTTTTCAAAACTAAAATATTGTTTTTGAAGGGGGAGTTCATCCTTGACCCATGAGGTTAACTCGGAGATTTTAAGGCTTCTAAGGGGTGGTGAGGCCTTCATCCTTCGCAACGTAACCTTCGCGGATTTTAAGCGAGCCTTAGAGGAGAAGTTCGGCTCCGGCGCCATCGTAATCCTTTATGAGGCTGGGAGGAGGTGTGGAGAACGCTCCTGTGGGAGGTTTTCCCAGCAGTCCTTGAAGGTGGAGGAGTTGCTTGCCAAGCTTGCCGAATACAAGCGTGGAGAACGCTGGGGTGACATTAGGTTTGAACTGAACCCCTCAACGGGTGAAGGCGAAGTGGAAGTCTACGAGTGCTTTGAAGCCAAGGAGTATGGGAATTCAACGGTTCCAGTATGCCACTTCTTACGTGGCTTCCTTGAGGGCTTCCTTAGCAGGGCTTTAGGCCGCCCCCTCCTCCTGAGGGAGACAGCCTGCATAGCCCAAGGGGAAAAATGCTGCAGGTTTAAAGTTTCCAGGAACACTGGTTAGGTGCTGAAACTACTTTACGA
>QMYD01000046.1 GCA_003662485.1 Candidatus Hecatellales archaeon
AGGTTTAGGGTTAGGGTTCTCCCTGAGAGGCTTAGGGCTGAGCTTAAGAAGCCTTTAGGCATCCTCTTCCCCTCGCTGACTGAAGCCTTAAGATTTCTGGTTGAGGTTAAGCCTCCAAGGGTGGTTGCAGTAGGCGACAGGGTTTCCCAAGACCTTTCAAGGGCTGGGGTGAAGGTTAACCTCTACCTGGTGGATGGTAAGATTGAACGTAAAGCCCTCCAGCCTCCAAGCCTCCCAGCCCAAAAAACCTTAAAGGTTAGGAACCCCGCTGGAACCATCAGCTTCGAGGCCTTGGAGGCGATTAAAGAAGTTCTCGAAAGCGAAGCTGGAGGAAGCATTGTGCTGTTGGTGGAGGGGGAGGAGGACTTGCTCGCCCTCCCAGCCATAGCCTACGCCCCTGAGGGCTCCCTGGTCTTCTATGGTCAGCCTGGGGAAGGCGTGGTAGCCGTAAAGGTTAATGGGGAAAAACGTGAGAAAGCTTTAACCTTTATGGAGGCTATGCCCGTGGGGGAGGTTTAAGTGGGAAAGGAGAAGGGCGTATGGCAGCTCTACGAGTACGATTACAAGACTGGAAGCATTAGGCTGAAGAATAGGCGCTGCCCACGCTGTGGTAAAACTATGGCCCGCCATAACAATCCTCCAAGATGGACTTGCGGGGGATGCAGCTACACAGAGTATATTCGGGAGAAAAAGCAGGCTTAACTCTCCTTTCCACCCTCTCCCTCTTCAGCCTTCCCTTCGGCTTCCGGAAACTCCTTGCGGAGAATATGCTTGGGCGTGAAGGCTTTCGCCCTCTCAGGGGTGTCGTAGAGGTAGGCCAGCCCCACCGTCCTCCAACTATTAACCTTTGTAACCATTTTCTCTATGATGAGGGCTTCGGGGTTGGCGTTCAGCTTTGCAACCAGCTTCTCCTTGACTTCACGCCTCCTAGGCGTTGAAGCCTGCCGGTGGTAGACTTCAAAATAGATTTCCCTCCGGCCTACGGCAGGGTTAACTTCCTCCCTCACGATATTTAATTCGAAGCCTCTTTCAGCCATACTCTTCAGCCTCTGGCTTCGGGAAGCCTAAGCTATAGGGCTTCGCCTCCAAGCCCAATTTAAAGGTTACCTTTCAGGAGGTCTTCAACTCTGCCCCGATAAGCCTTTAAAGCTTCCTCCATGAAGTCTTTCGAAAGCATTCCATGCGGGGTTGGAACCTCGAAGATTCGCTCCGGAAACTTTAGGGCTTGGAGGTTGAAACCCTCCCTAAGCTTAAACTCAAATTTATGTTTAAGGATTTTCCAGCCTAACTTTTTAAGCTCTTCAGGCGTTAGGTTGTAGCCTAAAACCTTAAGCGCCCTGCAAACGGTTTCAGGCTTGTACACGCCTCTGGCGAAGAAGCATACCACGAGGCTTGAGAGCACCTGCCTCCATGCTTCCTCGGCTAGGAGGCCTTCAACCACTATTTCAACGGTTGGCTTCTCACCCTTCTTCAAGAGGTTTTCGTCGAGGCTGTAGCCCGCTCCATCCAGGTGGCTGTGCCTTGAACCTAGGAGGAAGCCTAGGTGGGCTGCTGGCCCCGTATGGTAGCCTGGCATCTCATTCCCCCCAAAGGCTAAGGCGAATTCTCCTCCACCATATTTGGCTGAAGCGTAGGCTACGCCTTTGGCTAGGGCCTTAAAGAAGGGTGTAGGCTGCTCGACGAGGAGGTGAACAGCTCTAATGTAGGCTTCATGCTTGCCCCATTCAAGTTTTAGGCCTGCGGTTTCCTCCTGGCTGATGAGGCCTCTAGCCTGCATTTCGGTGGTCCAGGCTAAGGCTACCCCCGTGCTCATGGCGTCCAAGCCTAGGATTTCAACCTCATCCATGAGTTTGAGCATGCCCTCAGTGGAGCCTATGCCAAGCATGGAGCCTAAAGCGTAGATGGGCTCGTAGTCGTAGGATATCATGCGGGTCTTGTAGAAGTAGGGTTCACCTTCATAGGGCTCCCTTAAGGCTGCAAGGTGGATGCAGCTTACAGGGCAGTGGGAGCAGGCAACTCTTCTGCCTAAATGTTTCTCGGCGAAGGTTTCCCCTGAAATGTTTTCCGCCTGCTCGAAGCTGGCTGAGGTTAGGTTTCTGGTTGGAAGGGCTCCAAGCCTATTTAACGGTAGGACGTTCATGGGGGTTCCAAGCTCATGATACTTCTTCATTAAGTCTGACTTGGTTATCTCCTCAAAGATTTCCTTGTAAACCTCCCTGTAAAGCTTGGAGTTTCCGGGTTTAAGCGAGGACTTCCCCGCTACGAGCACGGCTTTAAGCTTCTTGCTTCCGAAGACTGCTCCCAGGCCGAGTCTTCCAAAATGCCTGTAAGTTTCGGTTACCACGCAGGCGTAGGTTACAAGTTTTTCGCCTGCAGGCCCTATCCGCATGATGGTTCGAATACCTGCTCTTGGCTCCCTCTCCCTTATCACCCTACCCGTGGTGTAGGTGGCCATACCCCAGAGGGCTGAAGCATCCCTAAAGCCTACACCCTTATCCGTTATGGAAAGGTATAGGGGGATATCGCTTGAACCCTTGATTACGATGGCTCCGTAGCCAGCCATCCTAATGGCGGTGGCACTTCTACCTCCAGCATGGCTTTCACCCAGGTTTCCCGTGTGGGGAGACTTGAAGAGAGCCACTGTTTTGGAGGCTGCGGGGAAAAGCCCATTAAGCTGGCCCACCACGAAGATAATGGGGTTTTCAGGCCCAAGCGGGTCGGCGCCCCGAGGACACTCCTCCAGGAGAAGCCTAATCCCAACCCCTACGCCGCCCAAGTATTCCTCGAAGAGTTCACGGCGCTCCTCCACCCAAAACCTCTTCCTGGAAAGGTCCACGTATAGAACTCTTGAGATGGGGTCTCCGCTAATCAAGCCTCCCAGCCTCCACTACTTCAAGCCTGATTACGCCGTAGGGACAATAGTCGACGCAGTATCCGCAGTGGGTGCAGATGATGGGTTTTCCCAAGCTCTCATCCCAGAAGATGGCGTTCACTGTGCAGGCTTCAACGCAGCGGCCGCAGCCAATACACTTCTGGGCTTGGAGGATAACCCCTCCAGCCTCCCTAACCTTTAGGGCTCCGGTTGGGCAGCTTCGAGCGCATGGAGGGTTGCTGCAGGCGTTGCAAACCTTCACTATAAAGCCTCTCTCAAAGCCTCCTGCAGAGCTAACCTGGATGGCGGACTTTGAAAGGCCTGCCTCCCCGAAACGCCTGTTGCAGGCGAACATGCAGCACTGGCAGCCCACGCAGAGGTCTACGTCAACTACTCTAAGCCTTGAAGCCCTCAAACCCTCCACCCGGGAAGCATGTTTAAAAGGGAGTTAGATTTCCCCCTCAACCACCTTCATGTTAACTTGGAGGATATCCTCGGTGATGGTGTCTCCTCTAACCGTTTTACGCCTTCTCTCGCCTTTCCTCTTCGGATGGAAGCCCGGCCCCTCACTAATCACGATTCTCGTTTTAACCCCTCCATGAACATCCCACCTCATGGGGAAGCCATCCTTATCCGTTCCACCCGTAATCTGGAGCTTAACCTTTGGGAGGTCGGCTATGGAGCCGTCAACCACCTCACCGATGCGCTTGCCCAGCAGCGGCACTGCCCTAGCTCCCTCAATCTCCACGCTTCTTGTTTTACCCGTCTTAGGATCCGAGATTACTAGCTTAAACTTCGCCATTTCAACTTACCCTTCAAGCCTCACAATATTCAGGGTAAAATATTTAACCCTTTTCCGAAGCGACTTAGCCAATAGATAAAGCTTTGGTTGAGCCTGCGCTCATCCTTTACGCTGTCGGCCTCGCCCTCACCATACCAATAGCCTGGTCCTTGGGAGCTAACGATGCGGCGAACCCCACAGACTGCGCTGTTGGAAGCGGAGCTATATCGCTTAGGAAGGCCCTCATACTCTTCGCCCTCTTCACCTCGCTGGGGGCTGTTCTCCAAGGCCACATGGTCATGAAAACCATTGATAGGGGGATTGTGCCTAGGATAGAAATCCTTGGAGCCTTCACCATTGTGGTCTCCGTTTGCCTCTGGCTTCTCCTCTGCACGTGGAAGGGGATGCCCGTTTCAACCACGCATACCACGGTGGGGGCTGTTTTAGGCTATGGAGTAGCCGCCTACGGCATTGGAAAGGTAAACCTAAACGTTCTAGTTAAGGTGCTACTCGGCTTCGCCATCTCGCCGCTGGCAGCCATGCTCGCCGCCTACCTCCTCTTAAAGCTCCTAGAATACCTGCTTCCAAGGATTTCCAGGGATTTAAGGCTCCTAGACAAGTTTATGGCAGCCCTACTCATAGGCTCCCTAATCTTTTCAGCCTACAGTTTTGGAGCTAACGACATTGCCAATGTCACCGGGGTTTATGTAACCGTTACGAGGGAGGTTGGGGGGATGCCCGACATGGAAACCATGGTTATCCTCGCCCTCCTTGGAAGTGGGGGGATCGCCCTAGGAGGCTTCACCTGGGGTTACAGGGTAATAGAAACTGCTGGAAGAAAGATTACTAGGCTAAGCCTTTCCATGGGGGTTTCAGCCGAACTCGCTAACGCCCTCGTCGTATACCTTTTCACCACGGTTCCCTTCCTCCTCTTCGGCTGGGGTCTGCCAGTTTCAACCACCCACAGTAGTGTTGGAGCCATTATAGGCGTGGGGCTTGGAAGGGGGATGAAAGCTGTTAATAGGGGGATCGTGCTGAGAATTCTTGCTGCCTGGACCCTCACCTTCCCCTGCGCCTTCCTACTCAGTTTAGGTATCTTTAAATTTATCTCATGGTTATTAGTTTAGTTAGCCAACGCTGGTTGGAGGGTTAAATTGAAGACTGGAAGCTCGATTATATGGCTTGGCAGGCAGAGGGAAAGACAGATTCTTGAATCGTGTAATAGGCATGTGGAAAAGGTTTTGGAGGTTGTTAAGGAGGCTTACAAGGTTTTCACGGCTTTCTGCCGTGGAGAAGTGGAGGAGGTTGAAAGAAGGTTTAAGAGGGTTTTCGACCTAGAGAGGGAGGCAGACTCCATTAAGGATGGAATTATCGATGAACTTTCAAAGGGCGTTCTCCATCCCATAAACAGGGATGAGGTTATCAGGCTTCTGCTAACCGTAGACGACATAGCGGATTTCGCTAAGACCTCGGCGAGGAGGCTCCTATTCGTCCAGCCCAAAAAGCTTTCGCAGGATTTAAGGGAAAACCTGAAGATTATGGCTGAACTCTTCCTCAAGGCTTCGGAGGCTACGGATGAAGCCTTCAAAAGCCTCCTTCACGATCCCAGGAAGGCTATTGAGGCTTCAAACAGGGTTGAAAGGATTGAGGAGAGAGTAGACGACTTCCGCTTTGAATCCATCATCCCAGAATTCTTAAAATGGTGTGAGAGTAGTAGGGATCCAGGTCAATGCCTCATCGTCTTCTCCATCATTGAGTCCATGGAAAACCTAGTGGACCGCTGCGAAATCTCAGCCGACGTTATCAGACATATAGCGATAAGCTACCTCTAGCCCTCTCTTCCTCTAGTAGAAGCATTAAAGCGTATGCTGAAATTCAAATATTTGAACCTCTATCCAAGCCTAGGGGGTAAAAGAAAAGTTTTTCAGTTTTGAGGGTTTGGTTTAATCGTCTCCTTTGGGGTGGTTTCCTTGGCCAGGTGTTCGGTTTGCGGCCTCGAAATCGAAAAACCCCTAAAAACCTGGACGGTGGTTGTAGGAAAAAACAGGAGGACAAGAATAATCTTTGGAACCTTCCTCTGCGAGCGGTGTAGGAGAAAGTTTAAAGCCTCTATTGGGAGGGAGCGCCTCCAAAGCGAGCCTAAAGCCAAACCCTACCCTCCACCCCACCAAACCATGTACGTCTAACCAAACCTCCATTTTCTAAAAAGGGGCCCGTGGCGCAGCCTGGATGGCGCACCGGCCTTCTAAGCCGGGGGTCGCGGGTTCAAATCCCGCCGGGCCCGCTAAGCGTATACAAACTTATATACAAACAATGTATACAAGACTTTGGTGACAAATTTTGGCTGTAGTCTCTGTGAGGGTTAAGAGGGAACTTAAAGAGGAGGCTGAAAAGCTGAAGATTAACTTTAGGGATTTGGTTGAAAGAGCTCTCGAGGAGGAAATCTGGAAGAGGAAGGCTGAACTTCTCAAATCGAAGGTTGACTTGGCTCTCCAGGCCATGGAGAATTTAACTGTTGAGGATTGGGTTGAAGCCTTGAGGGAGGCGAGGAGGGAAAGATAGGGCCTTGGCTTCGAAATACCTGCTTGACGCTTCCGCCCTATACCCCCTCATTTTAAGGTTCCGTGAAAGAATCTTTACAGCGTCAAGGAGGCTTGCCATTCTCGACCTAACCTTCTATGAGGTTGGAAACATCTTGTGGAAGCAGTACACGAGGGGGAAGATAGCAAGGTTGAAGGAGGCTGCAGAAGCCTTCGAAGAAATCCTAAACAGTCTAGAAAAGCTTAAAGCCGAAGACTTTACTGGCATTCTGAAAACAGCAGCCAGCGAAAACCTAACCTTCTATGATGCAGCCTACATTCACACAGCCAGAAAACAGCAACTAACCCTGGTAAGCGCAGACAGGGAAATCCTAAAGAAATACCCAAAGGCCATACCCCCAGAAAAGGTGAAAATTTAGCTGAGCATTTCAAGGATCTTTTAGGAAGCTGGCTACGGTTTGGTTGTATTTTTCTGGTTGTTCTGCGTGGGGTACGTGGCCTGTTTCCTCGAAGACTACGAGCTTAGAGTTTTTTATTAGCTTGTGGTATTGGTGGGCGTGCTTTACGGGGATGAGTTTGTCTTCTGCCCCCCAGATGATGAGGGTTGGCCTTTCAAGGCTTGGAAGCTTCTCGGGGAGTACAGCCCACTCCCTCGGCATGTTCAACGTGGACTTGTAAGCGTGCTGGGCTTCGGGGCTGCTGAAAACCTCTAGTCTGAGCCCTAAGATTTCCTTGTTAACCTTTGAGGGGTCATGGTAAATGTACTCGTAGAAGCGTTTCAGGCTTTCAAGCGTCCACCATTCCCCCATAAAGTTCATGATGAGGTAGCGGGCTCCAACCTCTAAGCCTGCAGCCGACTCCAACACAAGCTTTTCAAGCCTGTCCTGGTGGTGGACGGCAAACCATACGGCTATGAGGCCTCCAAGCGAGTTCCCTACAATGCTAGCCCTCTCAAGGCCGAGCACGTCGAGGAAGCCCTTCAGGAAATCCTTGAAAACCCCAATTCTATATTCGATTTTCGGCTTGTCTGCAAGGCCGAAGCCAAGCATGTCGAAGGCGTAAACTCTGAAGTGCTGGGCTAGGGAGCCAATATTCGCCTTCCAGGTTTCAAGGGAGCTTCCAAGCCCGTGGAGGAGAACCACGGGTTTACCCGAGCCCTCAGCCACATACCTCGTCCTGTAGCCTCCAATGGAAACCCAGTTCTCCCTCAACCAGCCCCTTCACCTCTCCTAAAAGATTCTTGCTCGAAGGCCGAGGAAGAGGGGTCCCTTCACCACGATTCTTCCACCCCTCCCCGTAATATACTTTAGGGCTTGGGGTGGAATTTCAACATTAACATCGCTGGGCTGCTTCACCATCCTAACCCTGAAGTCTATTTCGCCTGATTCGCCCCTACACGCCTTATCCTCGACCCTAGCCGCAAAACCAGCAGTTACGGCTTCGAGGAAGCGGATACCCGTGGCTACACCCTTAGCCCTCGCCTCCGCAATCCAGGGGTCAGCTTCGAAGCCGCTGGGAGGAATAGCAAGAACAC
>QMYD01000047.1 GCA_003662485.1 Candidatus Hecatellales archaeon
GCTGAAATGTACTATAAGGCGGAGAGGTTTGCAAGGGATGGGAGGGGCATCGAAAACCCTCAGGTTTCAAAGGAGAATCCTGTTTGCCCCTACGACTGCGGCCTTTGCAGAATTCACATGACGCATACGCTGCTGGCTAACATTGTTCTAACCAACCGCTGCGACCTAAACTGCTGGTACTGCTTCTTCTACGCTGAGAGGGCTGGCTACGTCTACGAGCCAAGCCTTGAGCAGATAAGGCAGATGGTTAGGGTGCTGAGGAGCATGAAGCCCATTCCAGCGAAGGCCGTTCAGCTCACAGGTGGAGAGCCGACCCTCCGGGAGGACCTCATCGAAATCATTAGAATCTGTAAGGAGGAGGGTTTAGACCATGTGCAGCTTAACACGGATGGGCTTAGGCTTGCCTCCGATCCTGAGCTTGCCTTAAAGGTTAGGAGGGCTGGAGTGAACACCGTCTACCTAAGCTATGATGGAACCACAGCTAAAACCAACCCTAAAAACCATTGGGAGGTTCCAAGCATTCTTGAGAATTGTAGGAGAGCTGGGCTTGGGATAGTGCTTGTTCCCACCGTTATTAAGACGGTTAATGACGGTGAGGTTGGACCTATCGTCAGGTTTGCCCTCGACAACCTCGACATCATTCGCGGGGTAAACTTTCAACCTGTCTCCCTCGTTGGGCGGATGCCCAAGCATGAGAGGGAAAGGTTTAGGATAACCATACCAGACGTGATCATGCGGATAGAGGAATACTTTAACGGGGAGATAGGGAGGGAAGACTTCTACCCGGTGCCCTGCACCATGCCCATAAGCGAGTTTGTGGAGAGCTTAGCTGGTAAGCCTAAATTCGAGATGACTGTTCACTTTGCCTGCGGCATGGCAACCTATGTTTTCAAGGATGAGGGGGGAAGGCTTATCCCCCTACCAAGGTTTGTGGATGTTGAAGGACTCTTCGAGTATTTGGCTGAAAAAGCTTGGGAGCTGAGGCAGGGGAAGAACAAGTATAGGGTTCTGGCTGGAATGCTTCTGAAGCTTAGGAGTTTCATAGACAGGGAGAAGCAGCCTAAAGGCTTAAACCTCCCCAGAATCCTCTTCAACATCTTCCTCAAGCATGATTATGGGGCTCTAGGCGCCTTCCACCATAAAACACTCTTCATAGGGATGATGCACTTCCAAGACCTCTATAACTGGGATATTGAGAGGGTTAAGCGCTGCGGTATCCACTACGTGGTTCCCGACGGCCGGGTTATACCGTTCTGCACCTTCAACGTCATACCCCAATGGTATAGGGATAAAATCCACAGAGAATTCGGCATACCCATAGAGGAGTGGGAGAAGCGGACGGGTAGAAGGCTTAAGGACGACTACTATAAGAGGCCTGGAGGGGTTAGGCCTGAAGCCATCCCACCAGAAGAACAAGCCTAACCTTTAACCTTAAACTTTTCAAGGGATTTTTTAAGGGCGTCGACGGCTAGGCGTGCGCAGTGGAGTTTAGGTTTGGGGAGGCCTCCTAGCTCCCTCACCACATCCTGCTCGGTAATCTTCCAGGCCTCCTCCAAGCTTTTACCTTTAACCATTTCGGTGATGGCTGAGCCTGATGCGAAGGCTCCAGCGCAGCCTATGGCTTGGAAGCGGGCATCCTTAATTATGCCATCTTCAACCTTCAGGAATATTTGCATGGAATCTCCGCAGAGGCCTGTGTAGAGGCCTGGGGATTCAGCCCCCTCCAGCACCCCAACATTCACCTTCCGCAGGTAGTAGTCTATAGCCTTCTCTGAGTAGCCAGCCATCCTCAACAGTTTAGCCAGACTTTCCTCCGCCTCCAAGCCTAAGCCCTCCCGGGACACCAAAGATTTTTCACTGGTAAAAAATAATTTTTATCGCTTATTGAAGAGCTGGTGGAAGGGAAGATTTGAGGGTTAAAGCTTACCTCCGCCTTATGAGGCCTCTGAACTGCGGGATGATGGGTTTAGCCGTCTTGATTGGGGAATTCATAGTTTTGGGTGGAGGCTTAAACCCTGAGGCAAGCCTTCTAGGCTTCCTCACCGCCTTCACGCTGACGGGGGGCTCCATGGCTGCCAACGACTACTTTGACAGGGAGGTTGACGCCGTAAACGAGCCTGGGAGACCCATACCAAGCGGCTTGGTTAGGCCGGGGGAAGCTTTAGCTCTCTCAGCCCTCCTAGGAGGCATAGGCTTGGCCCTCTCCCTCTCAAGCTGGAGGCTTTTCCAAGGATTCCTCGCACCTCCAGTTGCAGGAGGCTCCTTCGCCTTAGCCCTAGCCTACAATGGCTGGGGTAAACGGTTTGGGCTTCCTGGAAACCTCATGGTTAGCGCCTGTGTGGCTGTTCCCTTCCTCTATGGAGCCTTCATGGTGGGGCTTACCCCAAGCCTACTTCTCACCCTCTTCGCAGCCATGGCCTTCCTATCCAACACGGGCAGGGAAATCATTAAGGGTATAGCAGACATGGAGGGGGACAAGCTTCGAAGAGTGGAAACCTTAGCCTTAAAGTATGGGCCTAGGAGGGCTGCCCAAGCTGCCTCAGCCTTCTACCTTTCAGCCGTAGGCTTAAGCCTCCTACCACCCTTCTTGGGGCTGGTTTCAGCCTACTATATTCCCTTTGTGGCTTTAGCCTGCCTGGGCTTCACCTACACCAGCCTAAAAGCCGTGAGCAGGCCTGAACCCGGAGAGGCAAAGAAGCTTAAGCGCTTAAGCCTCCTATGGATGCTTTTAGGCCTCCTAGGCTTCATGGCTGGCAGCCTCAGCAGACCAGTAATTTCTTAGGTTTGAATGAAGGTATTGTTTAGAGAGGTTTGCTTGGAATGAGTCTAAGAGGCTTCCTATCGGAGCTTGAAGGCGAAGGAGAGGTTTACAGGGTTAAGGCTCAGGTTTCACCCAGGTTTGAAGCTGCAGCCATCATTAGGAAGCTAGAGGAGAAGGCAGCCATATACCTGGAGAAGATTGAAGGTTTTGATATCCCTGTAGTGGCTGGAGTCTGCGCCACCCGTCGAAGGCTCTTCAAAGCCTTGAGGGTCGACGGGAACCTTGATTTCTATCAGAGGCTGCTTGAAGCCTTTTCTAACCCCTCCAGGTGTAGGGTGGTGGACGATGGACCCGTAAGAGAGGTTTCCGAAGAACCCGACCTTTCAAAGCTTCCCATCCTAACCTTTTATGAGGGTGATGGAGGCCCTTACCTTACGGCAGGCTTAGTTTACGCTCGGAGCGGTGGGGTGGAAAATGTCTCCATCCACAGGCTCATGGTTTTGGACAAGCGTAGGCTTGCCATCAGGATTGTTCCAAGACATCTTTACAGGCTTTGGAGGGAGGCTAGGGAGAAAGGCAAGCCGTTAGATGTGGCCATTACGGTTGGCGTTCACCCAGCCCTAATGCTGGCAGCCTCCTCCCCAGCACCCTTCGGAACCAGCGAATACGAAGTAGCAAACAAGCTGCTTGGAGGAAGCCTTAAACTCGTGGAGGGAGAAATAGTGGAGGGCTACGCTCCAGCAGAGGCGGAAATCTTCTTGGAGGGAAGAATTCTTCCCAACGTGGAGGTGGAGGAGGGACCCTTCACCGACGTTACGGGAACCTATGACGCTGTGAGGAGGCAGCCCGTAGTCGAGGTTTTAAGGGTTCACCGGAGGCGGAACCCCATATACCAGACCATCCTCCCAGCAGGCCTCGAGCATAGACTCCTCATGGGAATAGGCTATGAGGCGAAGATTTGGAGTGCCGTTCGGAACGTTACACCCGAGGTTGGAGGCGTAAACCTCACGGTTGGTGGATGCGGCTGGCTTCACGCCGTGGTGGCTATTGGAAAGCAGAGGGAGGGGGATGGTAAAAACGCTTTGATGGCGGCTTTCGCAGCCCATCCAAGCCTAAAACACGTGGTAGTCGTAGACCTCGACATCGACGTCTACAACCTTGAAATGGTGGAGTGGGCTCTAGCCACAAGGTTTCAGGGAGACCGAGACCTCTTGGTTTTAAGGGAGGCTAGGGGTTCAACCCTAGACCCTTCAGCAAGCCCTGAAGGCCTAACCACCAAGCTGGGCTTCGACGCTACCAGACCGCTTAACCTGCCTCCCGAAGCCTTTAGGAGGGCTGAGATACCAGGAGCAGAAGAAGCCTGCAAGAAAATTTTGAAATGAGAAATTTGAGGATTGGAGAGGTTTGGAGCTCACCAAAGAGGAGGAGGCACTCCTTAACGGTGGAAGAGGTGAGGCTGCTGCTAAGCTTATGAGGCTCCTCGTGGTTTTAGGCGAACTCTATGAGGCTGACAGAATGCTTAAGGTTTCAAGCGTCCACGTTTCAGGGGTTTCCTACCAGAACCTTGGAGACGCTGGGCTAAGCCTCCTCGAAGACCTAGCCTCCAAAGGTGCGAAGGTAAGGCGGAATGTTAGGGTGACTTTAAACCCGGCTGGTATGGACTTGGAGGGCTGGAGGCTTATGGGGGTTTCAGCCGGATTCGCTGAGCGGCAGCTTCGAGTCTACGAGGCCTTCAAGCAGATGGGGTTGAGGGAGGGTTTAACCTGCACCCCCTATGAGGCTGGAAACCTTCCAGCCTTCGGGGAGCATGTAGCTTGGGCTGAATCCTCCGCCCTAGCTTACGCCAACTCAGTTCTGGGAGCCAGAACCAACAGAGAAAGCGGGATAACAGCGCTGGCCTCAGCCATTACGGGTAGAACTCCAAACTATGGCCTCCACCTCGAAGAGAATAGGAGGCCAACCCTACTAGTGAAAGTGGAGGCGGAAGTGAAAAGCGAGGTGGAGCTTGGAGCCCTAGGCTATTTAACTGGGCTGAGTTACGGGGAGGCCATCCCCTACTATCAAGGGGTTAGGGTGAAAAGCTTGGAGGGGTTTAAGGCCTTAAGCTCTGCAGCAGCCTCCTCAGGAGCCATAGCCCTCTACCACGTGGAGGGGCAAACCCCTGAGGCTGAAAGGTTTAAGGAAAACCTTAGGGGCCTGGAAAGATTTAAAGTTGAAAGGGATGACTTGAAAAAGGCTTTTGAGAAGTTCCCCCTGGATGTAGGCTTCGACCTGGTTTTCCTCGGCTGCCCCCACCTCAGCCTCGAAAAGCTGGTATGGGTGGCTGAAAAGATTGGGGGGAGAAGGGTTAAGGGGAAGCTCTGGCTCTGCACCTCAAGGGCTGTGTATCAGAGGGCTTTAGAACTCGGTTTAACTGAAGCCTTTAAAAGGGCTGGAGCTCTCCTCTTAAGGGACACCTGCCTAGTGGTTGCACCCCTGCGGGAACTCGACTTCAAAAAGGTTTTAACAGACTCTTTTAAGGCTGCCCACTACCTCTCCGGAAGCCTTGAAGCCTCCCTCGCTTCAACCAGCCAGTGCGTTAGGGCAGCCCTGGAAGGAAGGGTAAGCCTTGATCAGGCTTAAGGGTAGGGTTATCGTGCCTGGGAGGGTTGAGGGTGAAGCCCTCGTCTCAGCTCAGCCCCTGTCCTTCTATGGCGGAGTAAACCCTGAAACCGGTGTGGTGGTTGAAAGAGGCCACCAGCTTGAGGGTTTAAACCTCACAGGGAAGATTCTTGTTTTTCCCTATGGGAAGGGGAGCACGGTAGGCTCCTACGTGCTCTATGCTATGGCTAAGCGTGGAACAGCGCCGAAGGCCATTTTAAACCGGAGGGTGGAGCCCGTGGTGGCGGCTGGATGCATCCTAGGCGGAATCCCCCTCCTAGACAGGTTTAACCTAGACCCCGTGGAAACCCTGAAAACCGGATTCAAGGTTCGCCTCTCGGAGGATGGGAGGGTTGAGGCCTGGCCTTAAACCGCCAGTAATATTGAAGCTTGGAGGCTCCGTGGTAACCTTCAAGGATAGGGTTGAAACCCCAAACCTGCAGGCTATTAGGAGGCTGAGCCTTGAAATAGCGGAGGCTAAGCCTAGAAGCCTCCTCCTCGTCCATGGTGGAGGCAGCTTCGGCCACCCCCACGCCCAAGCCTACGGGTTAACAGGCGGATTTAAGGGTGGAAGCCTCCAGCTTTCAGGAGTTTCGAGAACTAGGGAGGCCATGCTTAGGCTTAACAGCCTTATCGTTGAAAATTTAAACCTTGCGGGGGTTCCAGCCCTAGGCCTTCAAACCTCAGCCCTCGCAGCCACGAGGTCTGGGAGGATTTCAAGCCTCGATTTGAAGCCTATCCTGGGAGTTCTGAGGCTTGGCGGGGTTCCCGTCCTCTTCGGAGATGTGGTAATGGATTTTGAGGATGGCTTCTCCATCCTCTCCGGCGACAGGCTTTCAACGGAGCTAGCTCTCAGGCTTAGAAGCCGCCTCCTCATCCTCGGCGTAGACGTAGACGGAGTGTTCACAGGAGACCCTAAAACCGACTCGGAGGCTAAGCTTGTTGAGAGGCTTAGGGTTAGAGGTAAAGCCTTCAAGACCTTCCTAGCCGGGGTTAAAAGCTCAAAGACTGTGGATGTCACTGGGGGGATGAGGCATAAAGTATTGGAGGTGGCGAGGTTCGCCTCGAAGGGGGGAAGAGTGCTTGTGGTTAACGCTTTGAAGCCTGGCGTGGTGGCTGAAGCGTTGAGGGGGAGGAAGGTTAGGGGAACCATTCTCACGGCTTAACCTTTAAGCCCTCCCAGTCCACCTCTACCATGTATGGTTTTCCACCAGCCCTTCTCAGGGCTTCAGCCACTCTTCCAGCTTCTCCGGGACGGGTTAAGGCGACCATGCATCCCCCACCTCCAGCCCCGGTGAGCTTAGCTCCAAGCGCTCCTCCTTTCAAGGCTGCCTCCACCAGCCTGTCAAGTTTCGGGGTTGAAAGCTGAAATTTGGAAAGCAGTTTTTGAGCCTTGTTCATGGCTTCCCCTAAGCCTTCAAGGTTTCCCTCCTTCAAAGCCTTTAAGGCTTGGAGGGTTAGCTCCTCTGCCTCAGCCAGGTATTCGCCACGTTTTTTGGCTAGGAGGCTTCCAAACCTTTCCACTAGCCTGCCTGTTGAACGCCTTTCACCCGTGTCGCCTACGACTAGGCTTAGGGGTTGGGGGTTAAGCTTCCAAGCCTCCCCACGCTTAAAGAAGATTAGGCCTCCAAGGATAACGGTTGCCTGGTCTACGCCTGAGGGATTCCCGTGGATAAGCCTTTCAGGGATGGAGCATAAGTCCATTACGAGGTCCTTGCTTGGGGTTAGGCCTGCAAGCCTTAAAGTTGCTGCGATAGCTGCAGCTGCGATGGAGGCTGAGGAGCCGAGGCCTGCTCCAATAGGGATTTCAGAGGAAACCCTGACTTCTAGGCTTGGAAGGGGCTTGCCAGCCCTTTGGAAGACGGCTTGAACACCCAGCTTCACAGCCTCAACCAGGCTGGGAAACCCTTCCAAGCCTAAAACCTGAAGGCCTACAGCTGGCTTCGCCTCAACCCTAACCCGGGCGTAAAGGTTTACGGCCACGCTTAGGGCTGAAGCCCCATGAACGCAGAAGTGTTCGCCTAGGAGGATTACCTTGGCTGGAGCCTCAGCCATGTTTAAAGCCAAGGGTCTTCAAGTCAAAAATGCCCTACGTTTTTGATAAATCTGCCCCTAGAGGGGGAAGGCTAGGATTCAAGCAGCCTCTTAACGATGCTAACCTCTTTCAGGCTTATGTTCCTCCACTTTATTTTGCCTAGGAGGAGGTCGGTGGGGTTAAGCCTCTTCTCCTCCAGCATCCTCCTCAGGATTTCGCTATTCGTCTCAAGGTACATGTCCTCCTCGGGTAGGCTTTCCGGGGAAACCTCCAAGCTTA
>QMYD01000048.1 GCA_003662485.1 Candidatus Hecatellales archaeon
CATTTTCACCGCAAAGGTAGGGGGGAACCACCCTACCCTTTTTGGATTTGAAGAGGAGGAGGCCAAAGGTTAGGGTGAGGAGGAGGATGATGAAGAGGGGCCAAATGGGAAAGGCTCCTATCCCCGTTGAAAGGTTTAGGAGGGGCAGGGTTAGCTTAACCGCATACCAAGGCTTAACTGTTGGGAGCACGAGGGCGGCTACAAGGAGGGCTGCCACCACGCTTACCGCCACGTCTAGGGCGGCTATGGAGAGGGTTGAAGCCAGGTAGGGTGGCTGAAGCCTCTCCCGCCTAATCCTTTCAGTGGGTGGGTGGAAGAGGAGGTGGGCCATCCACTTAGACCAGAAGAGGGTGGTGGCAGCACTTCCAACAGCCAGGATTAGGATTAGGGTTATAGCCCACTCAGCTGGGGAGGAGGCTACAGCCTCTAGGGCAGCCCACTTGGCGAGGAGCATTCCGAAGGGTGGAAGGAACATGGTGGACATGCCTAAGAGCATGATGGCTGAGGTTAGGGGGAACCTTACAAGCAAGCCCTCCCAATCCTCAATATTCCGGCTGTAAACCCTGTTCTCCACTATTCCAGCCCCCAGGAAGAGGAGACCTTTAGACATGGCGTGGAAAACTAGGAGGAGGAGGGCTGCCACCATGGATAGGGGCGTGTTAACCCCTGCGCAGAGGATGATGAGGCCGAGGTTTCCAATCGTGGAGTAGGCGAGGATACGCTTAGACTCCCTCTGGCTTATCGCTAGGATGGCCGTGGTGAGGAAGCTTAACCCTCCTACGAGGGCTATGGCATAGCTTAGAAGGGTTCCATGGAGGGCTGGAGCAATTCTAAGCACAAGATATACGCCAGCCTTAACCATCGTGCTAGAGTGGAGGAGGGCTGAAACAGGCGTAGGCGCAATCATGGCTCCGAGAAGCCAGCTATGGAAGGGAACCTGAGCCGCCTTAGTGAAGGCTGCAAGGGCGAGGAAGGCGAAGGCTAGGAGGACTAGGGCTGAAGGCTGAGCCTCCATGAGGCTGATTAGGCTTAAGCTTCCAGCCTGCTGGTAGGCTAGGAACATGGAGGCTACGAAGGCTACCCCTCCTATGAGGCCCATCCAGAGGGCGAGGGCTGCATTCCGCTCCGCCTGGGGGGTTTCATCATGCCTGATAAGCTGGTAGCAGCATAGCGTGGTTACCTCCCAGAAGAAGTATAGCCAGTAGAGGTTGTTAGCGAAAACCAGGCCGTTCATCGCCCCTAAGAAGAGCAGCATGTAGAGGAAGAATCTGGGCTGCCTCGTTTCCGTTAGGCGTAAATGCTCCTCATGCTCATCCATGTAGCTTAAAGCGTAAACGCAGATGAGGGAGCCTATAATGCAGATGATGAGACACATGATGATGGATAGGAAGTCTATGGAAAGCGTAGGCTCCACATGCACCACGGGGGAGGTAAGCTCGAAGTAGGCTAGGGGTGCAAGCTGGAGGAGGGTTAAAACCACCACGAGCAAATGCCTGATTCTAAGGCCTAGGTAGAGGAAGTAGGCTAGGAGGATGAAATCTAAAACTATGACGAGATCGTCCCAGAAAATGGGTGGGGTGAGATTGTAGGGGCCCCTCCATAGGAGGATGATTGAAGAGCCTATAAGGACGGCTGTGGTGAAAGCTACAAGCAGCCTTCTAGCATGGGGTTCCCGGAAAACCCTCGCCAGCAGGCCTGCAACCACGGGGAAGCCTACCGTTAAGCCTACGAGAGCCTCACCCATCAAAGGGCACTGCACCCGTAACTTGGATTTAAGCCGCCAAAGCGGAGAATACTTCCTTGAACCTTTCAGAGATTTTTTAACTTTTAACCTTTTAGAGTTCTCCACAAGCTTTTATTGAAGGTTTTCCGCTTCTAATTTTTGGGGCCATGAGTCTTGGCTGGGGATAGCGGGGAGGACTTAGGCCCCCGCATGAGCTGGATGGAGCACCTTCAAGAGTTTAGGGATAGGGCTGTAAAGGTTATTTTGACGGTTGCCATTCTCGTGGCTTTCACCTTCACCTTCACCATCCACCGGGTGGAGGTTAACGGGTATCCCGTCTACTACCCCTTCCCCGACCCCTTCCACAATATTGCAGCCCTCTTCCTTCAGAAAATCCAGAGGGACCTGCTTCCCTCCTACGTTAAGGTTATTGTAACCACGCCTTGGGACGCCCTTATAGCACTCTTCTACTGCTCCCTCTTCCTCGGCATAGTCTTCGGCATGCCCATGATCGTCTACCAGTTCGCCAAGTTTGTGGCTCCAGGCCTATACCCCCACGAGAAGAGGCTTATCATCAGGCTGAGCGGGCCTGCAGCCGTCCTCTTCGTGGTGGGAGCAGTCTTCGCCTACATTCTAATCCTACCCTTCACCATAGAATTCCTCTTCAAATATGCCATAGCCATAAACCTCACTACCTTCCTAACCATCGACAGCTTCGTATCCTTCGTCCTGCTTTTCATGGCTGCCTTCGGTATAGCCTTCGAACTCCCCTTAATCATGATTCTGCTAACCTCACTGGGCGTGGTGGAGCCAGACTTCTGGAAGAGCAATTTCAGCTATGCCTTCGCCGCCATGTGTATTTTTGGGGCGGTTATCACGCCGGATGGAAGCGGGGTAACCATGTTCATGGTGGCAGGCCCCATGATTGTGCTTTACCTAGCCGGATGGCTCATATCAACCCGCCACAAGATTAAAATAGGTTAGCTTGAATAAAGGTAAGTCGGGGCTACAGCCATGTCCAACCTACTACTGAATTTCATTCCAACAGTTCAAGGGATGGAATGGATAATTCTCGTAGCCGTAATCGTTATCGTCCTCTTTGGGGCGAAGAAGCTTCCCGAGCTGGCGAGAAGCATAGGGAGGGCTACCGGAGAATTTGAGAAGGGGAAGGCTGAGGCAGAGGCAGAGGTTCAAAGGCTTAAGCAAAAGCTGAAGGAGGGAAAACCAATCGAGGAAGAGGAAGAAGAGAAAATTGAAAAGATAGCTAAGGAACTCGGCATAGAAACTGAGGGTAAATCTAAGGAGGAGCTTAAGGAGGAAATAGCCAAAGCCATGCTTAAATAGGCAGGCTTTCCAGTTTTCCTAAAAATTTTCTGTTTTCTTCTGTAAGGGCGTAACGTTGAGTTTTGAGGTTAAATTTGAGGATTTGGCTGGGAGGGTTGGAAGGCTTAAGCTTAGAAGGGTTAGCCTTGAAACCCCAGCCCTCCTCCCCGTGGTAAACCCTAGGCGAATGGAGTTCCCCCCGGAGAAGCTTTGGGAGATAGGCTTTAAGGGGCTAACCACTAACGCCTACATTTTGTGGAGGACCAGCCGGGAGAAGGCTGCTGAACTAGGTGTCCACCGCTTCCTCGGCTTCCAGGGAGCCATCCTAACAGATTCCGGAGCCTACCAAATGCTCCAGTATGGTGAGGTGGAGGTGGACCCCCTTGAGATAGCCCGCTACCAATGCGAGCTAGGCTCGGATATGGCTGTTATCCTAGATGTGCCCACTGGCTGGGATGCCTCAAGGAAGAGGGCGGAGAAAACCGTTGAGGAAACCTTGAGGAGGGGTAGGGAAACCCTCCAGTATGTTCGGGAGGTTTACGGGGAGGAGAACCCCCTGTGGGTTGGCCCCATCCAGGGTGGAACCCACCTCGACCTCGTAGCCTACGCAGCCCGGGAGACAGCTAAGCTACCCTTCGACATCTACGCCCTCGGAAGCCCAACAGGCGTAATGGAAGCCTACCAGTTCGATGTTCTCGCTGGAATGGTGATGGCGGCTAAGGCGAATCTCCTCTCTGGGAAGCCCTTCCACCTTTTTGGTGCAGGCCACCCCTTCATGTTCGCCCTAGCCGTAGCCTTGGGATGCGACCTCTTCGACTCCGCTGCCTACGCTATTTACGCTAGGGATGGCCGCTACATCACCGAGCATGGGACGGTTAGAGTTGAAAGGCTTAGGTTTCTACCCTGCCATTGTCCAGCCTGCAGGAAAACCAGTATTGAAGATTTGAGGGAGCTTCCAAGCGAGGAGAGAACTATGTTCCTCATGGAGCATAACCTTTACGCCTGCCTCTCCGAGGTTGAGAGGGTTAAGCAAAGCCTGGCTGAGGGCCGCCTCTGGGAGCACTTAGAGGTTAGGGCTAGAAGCCATCCAGCTCTCCTCCAAGCCTTGAAAAGGCTGGCTGAAAACTGGAGGTTCCTGGAGAGGGGTACGCCTAGGTGGAAGAGCCGAGGCCTACTCATCTTCGACGAGCTAAGCCTTGGAAGGCCTGAAGTTCAGAGGGTTAAGCAAAGCCTATTAGAAGACTCTAAGCGGAAGAGGGGGATCCTCCTACTCCTCCCCGAGCCAGAGGTCAAACCCTACATTCAAGATGAAGCCTACGGGAGGATTCTCGAAACCCTAGCGGATTTAGGCCTCCTAACCAGAGTTGAAATATGCTTTTATAATCCAGTCTTCGGGTTGACGCCTGCCAATATTTGCGAAGTTTACCCCTTCTCCCAGTTTGAGGTGACTAAGCCTCCAAGCAGGGGAATGCTTGAGAGCATGGTAGACTATTTGGCTAGGTATGTTGAGGCCTCAGGCTTTGAGAGAGTTATCCTACACCCCGACCCCAACCTTCTAAGCCGTGAGGAGGCTAGTAGAATTAGAGCTGTGCTAACGGGCTGGGAGGAAAACCCGTGGAGTGGGGAGGCCCTAGAAAACCTTAGGAGGACCTTAGCCTCTGTGAAGGCTGAAGGGCTCACCTGGCCTTAATCCGCTTAACAATGGGGGGCCTAACCTTCTGGAGGATTCGGTAGCCGCAGTGGGGACACTTAAACTCGGGCATTCCCATAATGGCCTCGTATGGGACAAGCCTCCCGCATCGAACGCATTTATAGGTTATCTCGCTCTTATTCGTTGAGGCCATTCCACGCAGCCCTCTCTTCCGGTAGGTTCCAGGCTAGTAAGAACCACCAACAAAATAAATCTTTCCAGGGAGGAGGATTGCGGAGGAAGGGGTTTAAGGAGAAGCTTAAAGCATTCCTCCCCGAGGCTGAAGTTGAAAGGTTCAGGTCCTCCCTTGAAATAGTTGGCGACCTAGCCATCATAAAGCTTCCACCAGAGCTTGAAAGTTGGGGTAGTAGGATTGCCGAAGCCATTCTTCAAACCCATAGGAATGTTAGGGCTGTCTACCAGCAGATTACGCCGGTGCAGGGCGACTTCAGGCTTAGAGGGTTTAGGCTTCTAGCAGGCGAAGGTGGAACGGAAACCATTCACAGGGAGCACGGCTGCCTCTTCAAAACAGATATTGCTGAAACCTATTTTTCGCCTAGGCTCCAGTATGAGAGGCTTAGGGTGGCTAGGCTTGTCCAGCCAGGCGAGGTTGTTGTGAACATGTTTGCGGGGGTTGGATGCTTCAGCCTGGTTATTGCTAGGCATGCTAGGCCCTCTAAGGTTTACTCCATCGACCTAAACCCTAAAGCCTACCACTACATGCGGGAGAACATCCTGCTTAACAAGCTTGCCGGAATCGTTGAACCCATCCTTGGGGATGCTAAAAGCGTGATCTTGGAGAGGCTTCGGGGGAAGGCGGACAGGGTTCTCATGCCCCTCCCAGAGAAGGCGAGAGAATACCTACCCTATGCGCTTGAAGCCTTAAAGCCAGCTGGGGGATGGCTTCACTACTACGAGTTCCTCCACGCTGGTAGGGCGAGGGAAGCCTTAAGCCAAGCCTTCAAACTGCTTCCGGAAAACCTTCATGGATTCAGGCTTAAACCGGAAGCTGGGAGAATTGTTAGAAGCGTGGGGCCTGGATGGTATCAGGTAGTCTTAGATGTGGAGGCTAAGCCCTAAGAAGTCTCCTAAGCTCTTGGAGGTCCACCCTTCTTATTCCTGGAATATCCACACCCCCAAAAGTGAAGTTTAGGATTTCGGTTTTAGCCCAGCCTGCCAGCCAGGCTAAAAGCTCCCCCGCAATTTCAAGTTTAACCCTTTTCCGGGTTGAGGCTTTAACCTCTCCTTTAAGCCCAGGTTTAGAGAAACGTCCAACGGTTTCGCCTAGGTCCATTCCAGCCAGAACTACCCGCTCGGCTTTCAGGGCTTCAGCTAGGAAGACCGCCCTATCCCCATCGGTGAAACCGCCAAAATTGTATACGAGGCCTCTCACAGGGCTTACTTGGGTGGTGGCCAGCAGCCTCCTAAACCTTGGCACTAAGGCCTCAAGCCTCCCAACGTTATCCCCGTGGCCGTGGACCACCATTAGGGCTCCAAGCCTCTCCGCCCTCAAAAGGTCTCTGACACGGCCGTCTAGGTCTGAAACCACGAGGGCGGGTATTACCTGCTTCGCCAGCAGGGCTGTGACGGCTCCATTAGCAGCCACGGGAACAGTAAGCGATAGGAGGCCTGCTCTGGAAAGCCTTTCAACATCCTTCTCAAGGGATGGCCCCGCCCCAAAGACAACCACGGTTCTACCTGAAATTCTGGCGGCAGCCTCGGAGGGTTTTACCACCTTACCCCTGGCTAGGTCTGCCAGCCTTAGGGTAGCCTTCCAGTCGGCTTCCATGCTAAGGCCAAGCCTAGCCGCAATACGCTTATACCAGGGAAGCCAAACCCTAAGCCTCAAGCTAAAAGCTTCTAAGCCTTACAGGCTAAGTAAAGGTTTGGGTGGCACTAGGATGGTTTCGCCTGAAACCCTACGTAGGCTTGGCTTCCAGCCTGGAAGAATCGTGGAAACAGTGGTTGCCAGCTATACAGGTGAGGGTGAGCCGCATGCAGCTCCCATGGGGGTTCACTTGGAAGGCTGGGACAGGCTTGTTGTAAGGCCTTACGTTAGAAGTCAGACCTACAGGAATCTTGAGGCCAGAGGGCAGTGCACAGTCAACCTTACCCGTAGACCTGAAATCTTCCTCCTAACAGCCTTCAAAGGCGAACCCGAGGTTGGAAAGCTCACTAAAAGCTTCTTCCTCAAGGCTTCGAGGGTGGAGGCTCCAAGGCTTAAGGAGGCTGAAGGCTGGCTTGAAGTTGAATTCTCCAGCCGTGAAGCTATTGGAGGCCGAGGAGTTTTCAAAGGCCGAATAATCTTGGTTAAAGCCTTCCATAAGCCTCCCCAAGCCTACTGCAGGGCTGAATTCGCAGCCATCGAAAGCATCATCCACGCCACTAGGGTTTTAGAGTTTTCTAAGGCTGGGCGGAGGGCTGAAGCTGATAGGCTGGCTAGGCTCATAGCCAGCTATAAGGCGCTTGTGGGGAGGGTTGCCCCAGGCTCGGAGGCTGAAAAGACTATGGGGAAGCTTTCCTCCATCCTTTCAAGGTATGGCTTCAACCTTCAAGCCTACGAAAGGCTTTTCTAGGCTTCCCCAAGCATCTCCCGCCTAACCTTTTCAAAGCCTTCAAGGTAAACGTGGTCAAGCGGGGTTCCACAGGCCTCCCTAAGCCTCAAACAGTCAACGAGGCTTGAATATTTTCCGCCTGCTAGGCCGTCGGCTAGGAGGGCTGCACCCTGGGCTGCCTGCTTAACACTTCCAGTAAAGCCTTCAAGCCTCCTAGCTGGGGCGAACTCTGAAAGCCTCCTTAAGGCTTCCGCATGGTAGGCTTCTATCCTTGAAAGCCTACCAGAAATTAGGATTTCCCTCGGCCTGCCCACGGTGGCTGAGAGGTAGGCCACGCAGCCCTTCAGGCTTTCCATGTAAGCCTTCCAGGCAGTTTCCGCCCTACCCCCCCTCAGCGCCTCCTCAGCTAGCCTCTCA
>QMYD01000049.1 GCA_003662485.1 Candidatus Hecatellales archaeon
AGTCTACTACCTTCAGGAGGTGGTTAAGCGCCCCCCGAGAGACTTAAGGGTTTTCGTGGTGGGGGAGGAGGCCGTAGCAGGCATATACCGCTACCCCCTCCAAGACCTTAAAACGAATATTGCGAGGGGTGGGAAGGCTGAGGCCTGCCACCTCACGGACGAGCTTAGGGAGATAAGCTTGAAGGCTGCTGAGGCAGTTGGAGGCGGAATCCTAAGCGTAGACCTTATAGAAGTTGACGGCGAACACCTCGTCTACGAAATAAACCACACCATAGAGTTTCAGGCAACCGTTAACACGACAAAGGTGAATATTCCCGAATACATTGTTGGATACCTACTCAGGAAAATTAAGAAGTAGACGGGAATGAATGATTTCAGCCTTTAAGTTGGTGTAGGAAATGGTTAAAGTTGGAATTGTAGGGGCTTCAGGCTATACGGGTGGGGAGCTTTTAAGACTACTACTCCTCCATCCTGAAGTTGAAATCACCCATGCAACCTCAAGGGAGTATGCTGACGAATACGTTTTCAGGGTTCACCCCAACCTTAGGGGGCTCTCCAACCTAAGGTTTGAAAGGCCAAACCTTGAGGTTTTGGTGAAGGACTGTGAACTCGTGTTCACGGCTACCCCTCACGGGGTTTCCTCTAAGCTTGTTCCACGCCTGCTGGAGGCAGGCCTCAAAATCGTGGATTTAAGCGCAGATTTTAGGCTTAAAAACCCTGAAGACTACCCCAAATGGTATGGGTGGAACCATCCTCACCCCGAACTTTTAAGCGAAGCAGTTTATGGGGTTCCAGAACTCCATAGGGAGGAGATTAGGAAGGCTAGGCTTGTAGCCTGCCCTGGATGCATGGCCATAGCTGGAATTCTCGCCCTAGCCCCTCCAGTTAAAGCTGGAATCCTAGACCTTGAAAGAATCGTTTTAGATGTTAAAATGGGTTCTTCGGGGGCGGGAATCAAGCCCTCCCGTTCAACCCACCACGCTGAACGCTATGGGGTGGTTAGACCCTATAAGCCAGCCGGCCACAGGCATACCGCCGAGGTGGAGCAGGAGTTGAAACTCGTTTCGAATGGGGCAAATGTTAGGGTGGCCATGTCAGCCCACGCAGTCAACATTGTTAGGGGTATCCTAGCCACCTGTCACGCCTTCCTTACAGGCGAAGTAGACCAGGCCAAGCTTTGGAGGATTTACAGGGAATTCTACAAGGATGAGCCTTTCATCAGGATGGTTAAGGACCGGAAGGGTGTTTGCAAGCTTCCAGACCCCAAGGCGGTGGTGGGCTCCAACTACTGCGACGTAGGCTTTGAAATTGATAGGCATGCTGGGAGGCTTGTAGCCCTAAGCGCCATCGACAACCTCCTTAAGGGAGCCTCTGGCATAGCTGTTCAAAACATGAACCTCATGTTAGGCTTCCCCGAGGATCTAGGCCTAAAACAGCCAGCCCTCTACCCGGTTTAAGACTTCAACACTTTCCACTTTTAAGCCGCTGTGCAGCTAGCTTTTTTGAGGAGGGAAGGGCGATTTTTACTTGAGGAGGGTTAAGGGTTGCCCATCCTACCCATTGACTCACGCAGGTATCTTACGGCTGAGATGGAGGAGGTTTTCGAGGAGGAGGCAAGGCTCCAGTACATGTTAGATGTGGAGGCTGCGCTTGCCCTAGCCCTCGCAGAGGTAGGCCTCATCCCCAGTGAAGCCGCCAGCCAGATAGCGGAAAAAGCCTCAGTACGATATGTGAAGCTTGAAAGGGTTAAGGAGCTTGAGGCTAAGCTTGAACATGATGTGATGGCTGTGGTTGAGGCTTTAGCCGAAGCCTGTGGAGAGGCAGGCAAATACGTGCACTACGGGGCTACGAGCTACGACATCGTCGACACGGCGCTTGGCCTTCAGCTGAAAAAAGCCCTAAACATTTTGGAGGCACGCCTAAGCAGGCTTGAGGAGGTTTTGATGGGGCTGGCTGAGAGGTATAAGGGAACCATTATGGTTGGGAGAACCCATGGGCAGCATGCCCTCCCCATAACCCTCGGCCTCAAGTTTGCAGTTTGGCTTAGGGAGGTTTCCCGCCACATTCAAAGACTCCGCCAGTGCAGGGAGAGGGTTGTGGTTGGAAAGCTCACCGGAGCTGTGGGAACCCAAGCTGGCTTCGGGCCTGAAGGCTTAAGGGTTCAAAGGCTCGTCATGGAGAGGCTGGGCCTTAAACCCGTGGAGGTTTCCACCCAGATAGTTCAGAGGGATAGGCATGCTGAGCTCATATGCCTCCTAGCCATCATCGCCTCCACCCTCGACAAGTTTGCCACAGAGATTAGGGAGCTCCAGCGCACGGAGATTGGGGAGCTAGCCGAACCATTCAAGCTTGGAGAGCAGGTTGGAAGCTCCACCATGCCGCATAAGGTTAACCCGGTCCGCTGCGAGCGCATCTGCGCCCTGGCGAAGGTGGTGAGAAGCCTAACCCTCCCAGCCCTGGAGAACGTGGTAAGCTGGCAGGAAAGGGACCTAACCAATTCAGCTGCCGAGCGATTCATCATTCCGGAGGCCCTAATCCTAACCGACTACATGGTTAACCTGATGACCAGGGTGTTGGAGGGCTTGAGGGTGGATGAGGCTAGGATGAGGGAGAACCTAGCCCTAACCCAGGGTAGAATTATGTCTGAAGCCGTTATGCTTGCGCTAACCAGGAAGGGGATGGGTAGGCAGGAAGCCCACCGCCTCCTAAGAGAGCTAACAGCGAAAAGCCTAAGCGAGGGGAGAGAGTTCAAGGAAGTGCTCCTCGAATCCCAGGCAGTCAGACAATACCTAAGCGAAGAGGAGGTAGAGGAAGCCTTGAAGCCGGAGAACTATCTTGGAACCACCATCCAGCAGGTTGAGGAAGCCTTAAAGAAAACGCTTGAAGAGCGTAAGGGCAGGGTTTAGGCGAAAACGGGCCTCCGGCTTGTTTGGGCTGGTAGGGGTAGGGGTCTCCACGGGTACCCCCTAGTTTTTTCTTCGATTTCCTGGATGAGCTGCTGGGTGGTGGCTTCCCGCTGCTCTCCAGTCTCCCTTATACGGAGGGTTATGGTTCCCCTCTCGGTCTCCCGGTCTCCAACCACGGCTATGTAAGGTATCCAAGCCACCTCAGCATTTCGAACCTTCTTGGGAAGACTTTCATCCCTGTCGTCTAAGTCCACCCTTATCCTAGCCTCACTCAGCTGCCTGTAAACCTTCCAGGCGTAGTCTAGGTGGCGGGCTGAAACTGGGATAACCCTAGCCTGAATGGGGGTTAGCCAAAGCGGTAGGCTTGGAGGCTTTCCCTCCCTCTCCCTTTTCGAGGCGGTGTCAAGCTGGGCGAAGAGGTAGCGTTCCACCGTTCCTATGAGGGCTGTGTGAATGATGATGGGGTGCTTCCTGCTTCCATCCCTATCCGTGTAGGCTATTCCAAACCTCTCAGCATTTCCAACATCTATCTGGAAGGTGGCTATCTCGCAGGGTCTGCCAAGCTCATCAATAATATTGTATTCAACATTGATAACCCAGTAGTATTTTTTGGGGACGAAGCATAGGAGGACGGGTTTACCCTCAACCTCCAGCAGCCTCCTGAAGAAATCCCTGTTAGCTTCAAAATATTCCTCCGTGGTGTTGTAGAGGGAAACGTAGCTTCGGCCAAGCTTCGCTATCTCCTCAAAGATTTTCCTGTGGATTTTTAGGGCATACTCTTGGGCTTCCTCCATGCTCCTGCAGAACACATGGAGGTCTGGCATGTGAAGCTTCCTAACCCTAAAACATAGGAGGAGTTCGCCCTCCTGTTCAAGCCTGTAACTGTCAGCTAGCTCATACACGCCGAAGGGTAGG
The DNA here is from genome assembly GCA_003662485.1 of Candidatus Hecatellales archaeon. GTDB lineage: Archaea > Thermoproteota > Bathyarchaeia > Hecatellales > Hecatellaceae > B25. The sequence continues at coordinate 3,822 of QMYD01000049.1, forward strand.
TCCCCATACCCTATCACCCAGTCCTTTACCATGGCGAACTGCTGGTGGCAGGCTGCATACCGCATTACAAGCCTCCTATTCCCGGAGCGAATGGTGTAGAGGCGTCCTCCAAAGAGTTCAGCATGCTGCTTGACGGCTGGAATGGCGAGGTTGAACATGTTGGTTCCCTTAACCTTGTAGACTGGTATGTCGAGGCTTTCTGCAAGCATCCCAGCATAGTCGGAGATTAAGTCGAAGATTAGGGTTGCCTCCGGACCATAGCGCATGTGGCCTAGGTCTGAGAATTCCTCCCACTCTATCCCGAACTTCTTGCAGTAGGCGAGGTATCTAGGTTCAGCTCCACCTTTAAGACCCTTCTTCAAGGCTTCCTTCTCAACGAGGGCCTTAAACTCCTCCTCGCCTGGCTGGAAAACGTATTCCTCAGGCTTGTAAACAGCCATTTCGGGGGTTAAAATTCTGTAGTAGACTTGGGGGGCTTCAGGCTTCCCCTCAGCTTCGCCGCTTGGAACTATAACTCTTGAAAGCTCGGCTAGGGGGTGCCCCTTACACTCAACTTGGAAGGCTTTATAGTATCCGAAGGGAGCCCTCCTAACGTTGAAGCCTAGCCCTTTAAGCTTTTCCTCCATGAGTTTCAGGATGTGGATGGCTGCTTCAGGGCTGGCGGGCTGCGAGCCGAAGAGGAGGTGGGCGTAGGGGTAAAGGAGGATGTTCCTCGTTTTCACTTGACCACAGACCTTGACTAGGTCTTCAACAGCCTTTTCAGCCACCTCTTCAGGATTAGCCTCATCAGCCTCCTCCACGGATATCCAGGCGAGCAGGGTGTTCTCCATTTCGCCTTTTTTAAGGTCTTCAGGTGCTTCCTCAGCCAGCCTGGTGGGCTTTGTAACCCTGTAGCTGACTCTAGCCGCATGGATGAGGAGTTCCCTCAGCTTTCAGCCCTCCCAGCTAAATCTTCCAGCGGGCTGTTTCAAGCTTCCTCTCCCGCCTAGTCCTCTTCTTATACTCCTTGTAGTGGTCCCTGCAGAGGTAAACCCTTCTCCCAGAAGCTGAAATTTTAAGTCCGGCAGCTGCAGCCTTAACCGCTGAAATCGAGCGTACGGCAGGCTTTCCGCAGCCCTCAACACTGCAGGTGGCTCCAGCTGAAATCCTACCCAACCTTAAGCCTCCAAAGGTGAAATTCAAAATATAACGTAATCCAACCATGTATTTAAGGGAGCCTCTAGCAATGCTGGTAAGACTTAAGAGGCTGGTGGAGGGCTGGCTTACTGGAGTTGCCAAACGCCTCCTCAACCTAGGCTTGAAAGCCAACCAAGCCACAGTTTTCGGCTTCATCCTAGCTGTAGCCTCAGCCCTCCTCTTTTACCTCGGCCTGGGAAGTTGGCCTCTAACTGTAGCAGCCTCCCTCCTGCTTCTTTGCTCAGGCCTCTTTGACGCTTTGGACGGGGTGATGGCGAGGCTTAGCGGTGGGGGGACGAGGCTTGGAAGCCTGCTGGACTCGGTTTTGGACAGGTATGCGGATGGAATGGTTATCGTGGGGATAACCCTCGCCTATTCGGGGCTAAGCCTCCTAGGTGTCCCCATGGTTTTCTGGGGTTCAGCCGCTTTGCTTGGCTCCCTCCTCGTAAGCTACGTGAGGGCTAAGGGTGAAAGTCTTGGGCTTTCCCTTGCAGGGGTAGGCTTGGCTGAGAGGCCTGAAAGAATCCTCATTCTTGCGGGTTCAGGCCTTCTCGGCAGACCTGACGTAGGCCTCCTCCTCGTAGCCTTCGCCTCCAATCTTACGGCTCTCCAAAGGTTTGGAAGCCTCCTCGCCAGGCTGAGAGGCCATGGTTAGGTTTTCCAGGATCCCCCTTAGGAAGGCTAAGCTTTCCCCCAGCACTTTTAAGCCCTTCTCCGTTATGCCGTAGTATTTCCTGCTGGGGTTGCTTAGGCTTGGAGACTTTATCCGCTTCTCTATGAGGCCCTCCCTCTTCATGCTGTATAAGACTACGTAGGTTGTAACCTTAGCCGTGGGAATACGATATTTTTCCCTAATCACCCTAGCGATTTCATAAGCATACATAGGCCTCCTCGAAAGTTCGGCCAGTATGAAAAGCCAGAGGTTTTCCTTGGTAACCTTTGAGACAAGCTTTTTCAAGCTCAAACTTTATGCTCTCCAAGAGGATTATCTTAGTCTCTAAGTGGTGCAGCTATTTTCCGTTCCTCCCTCGCTCTAACCTTCACTATACCCCTGTAAACGGCGCAGGAAACGCAGTAATACTTTACCACTTTTTCCCTTGGAATGTAGGCTCCTTGGGCTCTAAGCTCCTTAGCCAGAACGGGGTCGACGAAGGAAACCCACTTAGTAATCTTTTTAGCCTTATCTCTGGGGACTAGGCAGCCGCAGGCGCTGCACTGAACTACGTCGCTTCTACCCTTTCCTCCCTTACCTCTCCCCCTACTCTTCCGCTTCTTAGGCATAGGTCACCATCATCCGCCTAAACCTACACTGAAAGGCTTAGAAATGGTGAAACTTAAAGCTTCTCCCTAGTACTGCCTTGAAAGCCTGAGGAAGGTTTGGGCCTCCCCACCGCATAGGGCGCACTTCAAACCTTCAGCCTTCTCCTCGGGGTAGGGGGTTCCCAAAGCCTTCAAGTTAAGCTTTTCCTCTAGGGCGAGACCGCACTCCTCCCTACCGCACCAGGGAAGCTCTAGGATGCCGAAGGGCTTCTCCCCAAGCCTGGAAGCCTCCTCCAAACTCTTAAACCTCTTAATGTTCTGCCTGAACCAGGCTTCAGCTCTACTCTTCAAGTCTGCTTGGATTTGGCTTAGAAGGTTGGAGAGGGCTTGCGTGGCTTCGGCTTCTGGTACAACCATTCTTTCGAGGCTGTCCCTCCTAACCATGGTTAGGCTTCCCCTCTCCAAGTCTTTGGGGCCTATCTCTATCCTAACTGGTACGCCTCGAAGCTCCCAGTCGTAGAACTTAGCTCCAGGCGTATATTTCTCCCTTAGGTCTGCGTGGACGGTGAAACCTGACTGGCGTAAGCTTTCAGCTAGGCTTTCAGCCTTCCTGTTCACAGCCTCCTCATAGCCCTTGTAGGGTATGGGGACTATGACGGCTTGGATGGGGGCGACGCTTGGTGGAAGCGTTAACCCGTGGTCGTCTCCATGCAGAGCCATGACAGCTGCCACCACACGCTCCGAGAGGCCGTAGCAGGTTTGCCATACGAACTCTCGGCCTCCATCCCTAGTTTCAAAGGTTATCTCGAAGGCTCTGGAGAAGTTTTGCCCGAGGTTGTGGACGGTTCCAATCTGGAGGGTTCGACCATCCGGGAAGATGGTGTCATAGGCCAGCGAGTAGAGGGCTCCTGCAAACTTGTCCCAGTCAGGCCTCTTCGAAATCACGTAGGGAACTGCGAGCATGTCGAAGAAGCTGCTGTAGATTCTCACGGCCTCCCTAACCTGCTCCTCAGCCTGTTGGAAGGTTTCATGGCAGGTGTGAGCCTCCTTGAAGGTGGTTATTTCCCTTACACGGATGAGAGGCCTCGTAGCCTTGGTTTCATAGCGGAAGGTGCTTACCACCTGGTAGAGGCGTTTAGGCAAATCTACGTGGCTTCTAATCCAAAGCTTGAGCATGGGGGCGATGGCGGTTTCACTGGTAGGCCTTAAAGCCAGTTTTTCGCCTAGGTCCTCCCTCCCAGCCCTAGTAACCCAGAAAACCTGCTGGCTGAAGCTTTCAACGTGCTCAGCCTCCTTTGCAAGCATTCCCTCCGTTATGAGGAGGGGAAATAAAACCTCCTCATGGCCTGAATCGTTTAGAAGCCTCCTAATCAAGGCTAAAATTTTCTCTCTAAGCTTGAAGCCGTAGGGCAGCCAAACCCCGCAGCCCTTAACCGGATACC
>QMYD01000050.1 GCA_003662485.1 Candidatus Hecatellales archaeon
CCTTTATAAGTTGGCCCTTTCAGTTTATAAATCTTTATCGGTCCTTCTAGCTAGCTGAACAAATTTTTCAAGGCTTAAACCCGAAAATGATTAGACAAGTAAAACTTTAAATTGTCGATTTCGTAGAAATTGTGCTTTGGTGGTGTTTTTGGGCCTGTTAAAAGGTAAGGTTGCTGTTGTAACGGGTTCGGGTAGAGGTATAGGAGAGGCCATAGCCCTAGGCCTCGCAGAGGAGGAAGCCAGCGTGGTTGTGAATGCTCTCCACCTCGAACACGCAGAAAAGGTTGCAGAAAAAATTAGGAAGCTAGGAGTGGAAAGCCTAGCCGTCCAAGCTGACGTTTCAAAGGTTGAGGAGGCTAGGATGCTGGTTAGGAAGGCTGTTGAAAATTTTGGGCGCATAGATATCCTCGTGAACAATGCTGGAATAAACTCCATAACTCCAGCCCTTGAGGTTACCGAGCAGGAGTGGGACAACCTAATTTCAACCAACCTTAAGGGAATGTATTTCTGCTCGCAAGAGGCTGCCAAGCATATGATGAAGCAGAACTGGGGGAGAATCATTAATATTGCTTCGGCCACCGCCTATCTTCCTTTCCCCAACAACTCCCTTTACAGCATATCCAAGGCCGCTGTAGCCATGCTAACCAAGGCTTTAGCTATCGAATGGGCTCCCTACAATATTCTAGTCAACGCCATAGCGCCAGGATGGTTCCTAACGGACATGGTCAAATGGGGGATAAGTAAGGGATACCTAGACGAGCAAGCCCTTCTAAGAAGAATACCAGCCCACCGGTTTGGAGACTTAAAAGAGTTGGCGAGGGTAGCAGTCTTCCTATCCCTAGACGAAATCACCTATATTACAGGTCAGATGATAGCCGTCGATGGAGGCTACACCTCCTACGGCTTCCTTTAATAGAAGCTTAAAAAATTTTAAATGAACATAGGTGCTGTTAGATATTTTTAGGTGATTTTGCTCCATGCAAAGGCTGGTGGTTATCCCTGAGAATTGTAGTGGGTGTAGGGCCTGCGCCATCGCCTGCTCCATTGTGAAGGAGGGTGTAATCAACCTTTCTAAGTCTAGGATTTACGTTGAAAGCCAGGGGTTGAAAAGGGATAAGCCCATCGTATGCGTTCAGTGCGAGCAGCCCACCTGCGTTAACGTTTGCCCCACCGGGGCGATAAGGCTTAACGAACAGGTTAAATGCTGGGTGGTTGACGAGGAAGCCTGCAACGGCTGCGGGCTATGCGTTGAAGCCTGCAAAGCTGGAGGGGCTGTAAGGCTTCATCCAGAGCGAAAGGTAGCCTTGAAATGCGATCTCTGCGGTGGAGACCCAGAATGCGTGAAGTACTGCCTCACCAACGCCCTCATATTCGTAAAGGAGGGATAAGCCTTGGTGGAGTATGGCTATGCTGGAAAAATATTACGGGTTGACCTATCCCGGAGGAAGGTCGATACGGTCGAGGTAACCCGGGATTTCGCCTTAACCTTCATTGGGGGTAAGGGTTTTGGAGCTAAGCTGCTCTACGATGGGGTTGAGGCTGGAGTTGACCCCCTAAGCCCTGAAAACAAGCTTATTTTCGCAACAGGACCCCTAACGGGAACCCTAGCCCCATCCTCAAGCAAATTCGAGGTGGTAACCAAGTCTCCCCTAACCGGGATTTTCCTGAACTCTGACTGCGGAGGCTTCTTCGGGTCTGAACTCAAGTATGCGGGATATGATGTGCTCGTGGTTGAAGGTGCAGCCGAAAAGCCCAGCTACCTATGGATTAACGATGGAAACGTTGAGATTAGGGATGCAAGCCACCTGTGGGGTATGAAGATAGGTGAAACCTTTGAAGCTTTAAAAAGAGACTTAGGCGAGAAGGATTTGAAGGCTGCCTGCATTGGGCCTGCTGGCGAGAAACTCGTCAAATTCTCGAATATTATTGCTACGGTTACAAGGGCTGCGGGGCGTGGTGGAAGTGGAGCCGTCATGGGCTCCAAGAAGCTTAAAGCCATAGCGGTAAAGGGAAGTAGAGACCTCAAAATATACGATGTCACCGGGTTTGTTGAGGCTGTCAGAGAGGCCTACGAAATCTGTAAGGGTGGAGCTCTGAAAATCGTAGCTCCACTAGGAACACCAGCAGCCCTACCCATAGCAAACGATAAGGGTGTACTTCCCATAAGAAACTTTCAGAGGGACACTCAGCCAAACCTAGGCGTAAAACTAGGCCCTGAAACCATGAAGAAATATGTTTTTAGAAGCATCGCCTGCTCAGGCTGCCCTGCCAGATGCGGAAAGGTATCAGTGATCGTGCGGGGGAAATATGCTGGAACCATTGTTGAGGGGCCGGACTATGAAACTCTTTACTCGCTTGGAGCCGTGTGTGGTGTTGAAGACTTTGAGGTGGTGGTTAAGGCTAACGAGTTATGCGATGAGTTTGGGGTGGACACCATCTCCACAGGGGTTGCCATAGCCTTCCTCATGGAGTGCTTTGAGAAGGGTTTGGTAAGCGAGAAAGATGTGGGCTTAAAGGTTTCATGGGGCTCCCCCGAAACCCTTCTAACACTGATAGAGAAGATTAGCTTAAGGGAGGGTGTAGGAGACCTCCTAGCCGAAGGCGTTAAGAGGGCTTCAGAAAGGCTTGGAGGAGAAGCCTCCAAGTATGCTATGCACGTTAAGGGCTTAGAACTTCCAGGATGGGAGCCTAGAGCCCTCCAGGGAACAGGCCTAGGCTATGCAACCTCGGATCGGGGAGCCTGCCACATGAGAGCTCAGGTACACCCGCTTGAAGCCATTTTCGGCACCCTAGACCCAACCTCAACCCAGGGTAAGCCTGAAATCGTAAAGAGAAACCAAGACCTCATGGCTGTGCTGGACTCCTTAGGCCTGTGCGCCATTCCAGGCCTCGGGCTCTGGAGAAGCCCAGACAGGGAGATGGAGGTCTTCAGCCTCCTCCTCCAAAAGCTAACAGGATTAGAGTTCACTGAGGAAATCCTTTGGAGGGCTGGAGAGAGAATATGGAACCTCACAAGAATGTTCAATGTTAGGGAGGGGTTAACCAGGAAGGATGACACCCTCCCGGAGAGAATTCTAAGCGAACCCATCGTTGAGGGACCCTTCAAAGGACACACGTGCGCACTAGAGGAAATGCTTGACAGGTATTATGAGGTTAGAGGGTGGGATAGGCAGGGCATACCAACGGATTCGAAGCTTAGGGAGCTTGGACTACGATAAGGGGAAGCCGTCGTGGAAGCCTTAAAAAGATTCAGCGAGCTGGCTGAGGGAAGCCTTAAAACTCCGCCTCCATTAGCAGTGAAAATGCTGAGGGCGGGGGAGGAAGCTCCAAAGGCTACCTTAAGGCCTAGGGAAGCCTTCAAACAGAAAATCACGGTCTGCCAGGCTCTCTTCCTCTCTAAGAGGCTTGGGCTTTCAATAACACTTCTCGCCGAGGATAACGACTGCCCCTCCGCCCACATACTCTTCGGCTTCACGGAACCCCCGGAATGGTGGCTTGAGGGGAACATCGCGCTTGGATGGTACACTGATAAGCCTGAAGCCGCCAGAAACATGGAGAGAGCTGCAGCTAGGTTTAAGGCAGGCGAATATGCAGGTTTAACCGTTAGCCCCCTGAGTAGGGCGGAATTCACCCCCGACGTGGTTCTCGTTTACTGTAATTCCCTTCAGGCTATGCGGCTGATATACGCATCAAGATATGAGGATGGAAGGCTTTTGGAGGCAAAGCTTTCCGGGAGAAACGCCTGCGCCGACTCCATTATAAGAGCCATGCTCACCGGGGAGTGCCAGCTCGTGGTTCCTGGATTGGGCAGCCGAATCCTGGCCTTCTCAGGCGATGATGAACTAATATTTGCGATTCCCATCAGCAGGCTTGAAAGCCTAACAAGGGGGCTTGAAAAAGCCCTAAGCATAACCATCTCTCCAACAGTGTGGCTGGGCCTCCAAAAAATCGAAAAACTCCCGGAAAGATTCAGAAAATTAGCCGAAATCATAAACTTAACCGACTAGAGAGGGCTAAACTTTCTGTTTGAGGGCTTGGAGGCGTGCAGCCAAGCTTAAAAGGTTTACAACTCCTATTGGTGAAGCCATCAAACGGTAGAAGATAGCCTTCTCCACCACCTCCCCAAAGAGGAGAACCAGAAATTCTACGCTAACTAGGAGGATGAGGCCCTCCACCGTTCGGATAGGCCAACCCACGTAGAGGAAAATTAAACCCGCCAGAATAAGAGCCACAGCAGCCGTCAAAGTTCTGACTGGGGGAAGCCTTCCCAGCGAAACCTTAAACCTTTCAGGTATTACCCCCCTCCTTTTAAGGTTTCTAACGTGAAGGGAGGCATGAAAAATTCTGATAAGCAGCATAATTATGGTTACGAGGGCAGCCCAACGGCAGTAAGTCAGAGACACTATGCTCAAAACAGGAGTTTGACTGTAGGAGAACTGGTGGAGGGCGTAAAGAGTCCAGGCTCCAAGGGGGCCTAGGATGAAAACTGAAGACGTGAAGAGGGTTAACGTGTATGGGGTGTTCCAGAAGGGTCTGGCGGGGAGGAGATAGGCGGAGGCCATGAAGGCAAGCATGGCGAAGCCTGCGAGCAACGTAACTCCATCATAGACAGGGTGGAGAGGGAAGCCCTCCCCCTTAAACCAGGAAAAGTAAGCGTAGCCGGCAAGTAGGAGGAGGAAAAGGCCTGCGGAGAGCACTTCCCTGCTAAGCCGGGAGGAGGCAAGATTCAAGGTAACCCTGTAAGCGGAGAGCCTGTTTCTTGAGGCATGGAAGATGGATGCTAGAAGTGCGCAGGCCATCGCCACCCAGAGGAAGCGTACACTCCAGCCTAAGGCTTCAAACCCGGAGTAGGCAGCTACAAAAATGGAGGTGAAGACGCCTAGCGTAAACTGGGCCAGCGTGGTAAAGACCAGTAGAGGTAGCTCCGAGCTACGGTGGAAGACTCTCACCTCCCTCCCTTCAAATCTTCTGCGAGTTCATTCAGCCCAAGCTCTCTAAGCTTTCCTTCGGCCGGAATGCCATTCTTACCCCAACCCCTCCTCTCATAATATTCCTCAAGCATGGCGTCATATTTCGCCTTCTCTAGGAGAGCTCCACGGGGAGTTTTCTCCTCCAAGAGTCTGGGGGGCGGGTAATCGTTCATCCTATCAAAGCCATATTTGGCTAAGAGAATTCTTTCAACGTTGCATATGCGCTCCCCAGCCTTCTTCAACTCCATCCACCCACACTCTATTCCCATTGCAGCGGAAAACTCTTTGGCGAGCTCTTCTAAGCCTAGGGGCTGGCCAGCCCAAGCTGTGTGATTCCTGCAGACTCCAAGGGCGTCATAGACGGCGCAGCAGTCCTCTAGGAAAACGGCGGCTGCAGCCTTCCCCTCATACCTGCCTGGAAGTTGCAGTTTGAGTTTGAGGAATTCTTCAGCCACCTCCCTTGGCAGGCCTATAAAGTCTTCGGGAGTTTTGCATTGAAGCCAAAGCTCAGTGTTGAGGCTTGGAGGGTTGAAGGTTGAGGTGAAGCATGCTAGGGCTGCACCCTTCTCATGTCTAACCTCCCAGAGGATGGGGAGCCCCCTACTATGAATAATATACCTTTTCAGCTTTTCAGCGGGCAGACCCTTCCTTTCAGCCAGCTTCTCCGCAAACCTGAAAATTCCCTCAGCTAGCAGGTTGCCGAAGCCCTCCCTGTAAGCTATCCTCCTCAGGGTTTCAGCCACAGCTTCAAAGTTTCCCCATTCAAACCTTAAGCCGTCGGTGTCCTCCTCGCAGATTAAGCCATCCTGCCACCAATGCATCATAACGGATATCCAGTTAGCCGTTTGGGCGGCGTCGAGGCCCAGCTCGCTCAAGAGACTATTAATGTAAAGGATTTCCCTAGGTTTCAGGTCTCCCATGTTCGAAGTGAAGAGGCTGAGGAAATCATAGTCTATTCCGGCTCCACGAAGCCCCTTAAAGGGTTCCTCCCAAACCAGGTAGTACCGGTCGCAGTGGAGGGCGCAGCCCGTGCAGGCTACGGATTTCAGCCAGTACTTTTCTAGGAGGAAATGGATTCTCTCGGGGGTTGTGAGAGGGAGTTGCTGCCAGTTGTAGGTGGGAAGCGAACCGTTTTCCTTGAAGGCCTTCACCAGCCATGTAGGACCGTAGGCTGACCAAAGCTTACTAAGCGGGCTTTCAAGCAGTTTGTGATAGGCTTCCTCCCAAGCTCTTTCAAGTTCATCTGGTTTGGCAACCTTAACCCCTACGCTTCCACGAACAATTATGGCCTTCAAGTTTTTTGAGCCCAAGACGCTCCCTATACCGCAGCCTCCCGTAGACCTGCGAAAGCCGCTTACAAGCGACGCTGAGGCTACAAGGTTTTCTCCTGCAGGACCTACAGCCAGAACCTTCGCCTTGGAGTCACCTACCTCCTCTCGGAGGATTTCAGCTACCTCCCGCACTTTTTTCCCCTTAAGGTGGCTTGCATCCCTAATTTTTACGTCGCCATCTTCGATTTGCAGGTAAACGGGTTTGGAGGCCTTACCGTAGAGGATCACCATGTCGTAGCCAGCCCATTTCAGCTCTGAACCCCAATGTGAACCAATACTCTCACTGCCGAAGAGGCTGTTTGCAGGAGATCTGGGAGAGGAAATAATAGTTCTGCTTGCGCTTGGGGAGGCTCCTACCAGACCTCCCGGACTGATAACGACAAAGTTTTCGGGGCTGTAAGGACTGCTAACCCTCCAAGCCTTCGCCTCATACAAGAACTTTGCGTTAAAGCCTCTACCACCTAGAAAGGCTCTGGCGAAAGGCTTGCTTAAAGGCTCCATGGAAATCTTTCCATGGCCTAGGTCCACCTTTAAGATTTTACCAGCCCAGCCCCACATTAACCCTTCACCAAGAGGGGTTTAGTAAGCTTCACCCTCAACATTCTAATCCGTCTAAGAAAGGCGCTATTCTTCTTCTCCAGCATGGCGCTGGTTGGCTGTAGGTATTTTAGGGCTGAGGTTGGGCAGAAGGCTACGCATCTAGGTTCACCGCCGCAGAGGTCGCACTTCAAAATTTTCTTTGCCTCCGGGTCTAGGGCTGGGCCTTCGAAGGGGCAGGCCATAATGCAGGACCTGCAGCCTATGCAGAGGTCATGGTTTACGAGCATAGCCCTCGTCTTCTCATCCCGGTAGGTTGCCTTTACGGGGCATACCTTCTCGCAGAAGGGTTCATCGCATTGCTGGCAGCTTAGGGGGACATATACCCCCTCCTCCTCCCATCCTACCACTCGAATCCTCGACTTGGCGGGGTTAACTACTCCTTCATGGTGGAGGGAGCACACCATCTCGCAGATCCTACATCCAGTACACGCCTCAAAATCTATGAATAAAACTTCTCCTCCCAACCTCTCACTCTCAAACGTTTTCTACTGAAACTTTTAGGAGGAAACTCTATACTTGAGGAGGGCGGCTACTCCTCCAAAGGATTTTAGGAGCATTTCGCCTTCCTCGTGGGCTGGGGAGATCATTTCCACGTTTACCCCAGCCTTTTCAGCCTCCTCCACTAGTACGTCTAGGAGTTCCCTC
>QMYD01000051.1 GCA_003662485.1 Candidatus Hecatellales archaeon
CGTGTATACGCCTATCATGACTGTGAAAACCATGAAGCCTATGAGGCCTGTAAATAGGACGGTGGGGGTGGCCAGAACCCTGAAAACCTTCACGGTTTCCCTCCGCCTTGGAGGCCTCGCAGGCTTCCATCCCTTCAATAGGAGGATTACAGCTAGGGGTGGAAGCGCCATGACGATGAAGGCGAGCCTCCAGTCGAGGGTAGCCATGAGGCCTCCGGTTAGAGGCCCCAGAGCGTTTCCAAGGGTTATAGCCACACTGTAGCCTCCCATAGCCTTCCCAAGCTGGCTTGGGGGGAACTCGTCTCCAAGCATAGCCATGGCCACGGGGAGTGCTATGGCTGCACCCACACCCTGAACCAGCCTGGAAGCCATGAAGGAGGCTATGCTAGTGGAGGCTGCGGCTAGGAGGGCTCCAGCCGTATAGACGCTTAGGCCGGCTGCCACCACCCTTTTCCGCCCGTAAATGTCGGAGAGGGGGCCGAAGAAGAGTTGGAGGACGCTGTAGGGAATCATGAAAACGGTTACGGTCAACGCCATAACAGCCACATCCACGGCGAAAACCCTCTTCAGCTCTTGGAACATGGCTACTACCATGCTTCCACCAAAGGGGCCCATGAAGGCTGAAAGGTAAATGACGGTGAGGAGGCGGAGCCTAGGCAAACCCTACTCCTCGAATCTAGGGATTCCCCCTTCTCCCCTTATAAAAGGGGAGGCGTTGAAAGGCTTTTAAGGCAAGGCCTTCAATATGAGTGTTGGGGGACTAGATGTTTAGGGTTGTGCTTTCCGATGCGAGGGCTTGGAGGAGGCTTCTAGACGCTATCTCAACCCTCGTGGAGGAGGCAACCTTCGACGTTAAGCCTGAAGGCATGTATTTGAGGGCTATGGACCCAAGCCACGTGGCCATGGTGGACTTCGAATATGAGAAGGACGCCTTCCAAGAGTTTGAATGCACGGAAGCCTCTAAAATCTGCGTGGGCCTCGGCGAGATGCTCAAGCTTCTCAAGAGGGTTGGAAGCGGGGAAACACTTGAAATTTCGCTGGATCGGGAGGCTAATAGGCTGGTTATGAAGCTTACGGGAAGGTATACGAGGAGGTTCGCCCTCCCCCTACTCCAGCCCTCCACCTCCGAGCTTCCAACCCCCAGACTTGCCTTTGACGCTAGGGTTAAGCTCGACGCAGACCATTTGCGAGACGCCATCCTCGAGGTTTCAAACGTAAGCGACCAGGTTCGCTTCATTGCAGGCCAGGATAAGCTCAGCCTAATCGGCGAGAGTGAAACAGGGAAGGTTGAAATAGACTTTGAGAGGGATAACCCCTCCGTCTACGAGTTTAATGTTCAAGGGGAGGTTAAAGCCCTCTACGGCGTAGGCTTCCTCGAGGACATGGTTAAGGCTGGCTCCGACAACTCTAAGCTCGTAAGCGTAGAGTTCTCCACGGATAAGCCTGTGAAGCTGGACTATGAGCTGCCTCCCAAGGGAAGGCTAACATACTACCTGGCTCCTAGAATAGAATGATTTTAGGATGGGAGAGGCTGGGTTTACCCTCCTAGACTACGCCAAATACCCCTTCATAAGGGAGGCTTCCGAGTATCTGAGGGAAACCCAGCTCCTAAGGCTTGAAGACCTTTCAAACCCAAACCTTAAACCCGTGGTTAGGGCTGCAGCCAGAATAAGGCTTTCAGCCCAACCCTTAAAGGATGTCACCGCACCGGAGATACCGCAGGGTGAGGAGGAAAACGAGCTTCTCTCCTTCCCCCTCGCTTTAGCCCTAGCCAGGGCTACGGGAGACTCATACCTATGGCGGAGGCTAGCCCTCTACGAGGCTAGGGTTGCAAGAGCGAGACTTGAAGCTGAACCGCCGTGGAAGATAGTTAAGCTCGCTGTGGAAAACTTCGGGTGGAAGCTCAGCTTCGATGGAGGCTCGCATCCACCCTTCAGGCTTCACTTCTCCGACTACCTTAGGAATGCTTCGAGGTTTAGGGAGGAGGGCTGGAAGCTTGTTAACCAGCCTCTCACGGGAGGCTACGTCTACCTCACCAAGGATAAGGTTACGAGGCTTCTGGAAGAGGAGATTAGGAGGCTGATTCAGGGTAGGATTGAGCGTGCTCCTGAGGTGGAGGTTCCGGAGGCCCTCCAAGGCCTTGTGGAGGAGCTTAAATCCTACTATTCCAGGGTTAGGAGAAGCCTGTCTACGGAGGAGCTTGGAGTGGTTAGGCTTGAAGCCTTCCCACCCTGCATGGCAAACCTTTACTTCGACCTCTCCGGGGGGAGGGACCTACCCCACATTGGAAGGTTCACCCTCACAGCCTTCCTCCTAAACCTTGGAATGCCCGTGGAGGAAATCGTCAGGCTTTACGTTTCGGTTACAGACTTTGACGAGCGGATGACCAGATACCAGGTGGAGCATATCGCAGGGCTGGTTGGAGGCAAAACAAAGTATAGGCCTCTAAGCTGCGGGAGGATGAAAACACACAACCTCTGCCCTGGAGGAGACGAACTCTGCGGGAAGGTTAGAAGCCCCCTAGCCTACTACAGGCTTAAGCTTAAGCTGCTGTCGAAGGCTGGGAGGGGGGAGAAAGGCTGAGCCTTGGAGAAGCTGAAATAGGCTTCCTCCAGAAGTGCTTCCACGACTATTATGTAAGGGCTTCAGCCAGCTTCCAGCCTCCAAGAGAGTTCCACCGCAGGGAGTTCGGCTTCATACCTTTCAGGAGGGAGAAAACCATGCTCCGCCATAAGGGCTTCAGAAGCCTTACAGAGCTTACAGCCTTCCTTTCAAGCTTCACCCCCTCAGACGCCTATTACTCCTCAGCCTACTATGAGAAGCCTGAAGCCGAGGATATGGCTGGGAAGGGTTGGCTTGGAGCAGACCTAGTCTTCGACATCGACAGCGACCACCTCCCAACCCGTTGTAAGGCTACCCATGACGTTTGGAAATGCTTAGACTGCGGTTTTGAAGGCCGGGGACTAGAGCCTGAAAGATGTCCCCGCTGCGGCAAGCGGAGGATGGAGGCTGAAAAATGGGTTTGCGAGGAATGCTTGGAGGCTGCTAAGAGGGAAACCATGAAGCTTTTATCCATGCTGGAGGAGGATTTCGGGTTTTCACCCTCCCAGCTTGAGGTAGTCTTCTCAGGCCATCGGGGATACCACGTTCACGTAAGTGGAGAAACCATTCTAGGCTTGAACTCGGAGGAGCGGAAGGAAATCGTAGACTACGTTACGGCTTCAGGGTTAAAGGTTTCCCTCCTCTACCCTGAGCTTGAAGGAGGCCTGAAAATAGACTTCTCCGCTGAGGGTTGGAGGGGGAGGCTTGCCAGAGCAGCCTACAGCCTCCTCCTCAAAAAGGCTGAAGAGCTGAGGGAGCTTGGACTCCCAGGTAGGGCTATAAAATTCCTCGAAGAGCATAGGGATAGGCTTCTAGCTGAGTTTTTAAGAGGGGAGGCCTCAGCCATCCCCAGGAAAACCTTGGAGAAGCTTTTGCAGGCTGCAGCCAGAGTTGAGGCCTCCCTCGTCGACACGGTTGTAACCACTGATGTGCATAGGCTCATTAGGCTTCCGGGAAGCCTCCACGGTAAAACGGGGCTTAGGGTTGTCCCCTTAAGGGTTGAGCAGCTTCCAGAGTTTAACCCGCTTGTGGAAGCCTTAGCCTTCAAGGATGGGGAGAAGGTTAAGGTTAGGGTTGTTAAGGCTAAGCCTCTTAAGCTTGGAGGAGTAGAATATAGGTTTAGGCCTGGGGAGTTGGTGGAAGCCTCCAAGGCTCAGGCGGTTTACATGCTTGGAATGGGGATGGGGGTTTTAGCCCAGCCCTCAGGGGCGGAAGAGGTTGTTTGAAGAACTCTATGAGGCTTGGCTAAGGGAGAGCGAGAATGCTGAACTCCAGAAGCTTAACCATGAATTCTATAAGCGTCTAACTGAGTATTTGGGGAGGCTTCGAAGGGAGGCTGAGGAGGCTGACCGGAAGTCTCTGACTGGAAGGCTTAAGGTTAGGGAGTTGGAGAAAGCCCAGACCTTAGCCTCCGACCTTTTAAGGTTGAGGTTTAAGAAGATTTTCAGCCTCCTAGAGGCTGAGGGGAAGCCTCCAGCCGAGTTAAACCTAGCCGAAGAAGAGGTAGCTATCTACAGTGGAGTTAAGGAGGCCCTCCAGGCAGCTGAAAACCTGAGGGAAACCGTGCTTTCAGGCGTTAGAAGGGAGGAGGAAAAAATGGTTTTGGTTAGGTTTTTGAAGGATACTCCAGCCCTCGTCGATTCAAACCTTAAAACTTATGGGCCCTTCAAGGGTGAGGATGTAGCCTATCTACCAAGGGAGTTGGCGGAAGGTTTAATTAGGCATAATATTGCTAAAAGGGTGAAGGCGCCATGAAGTTTCCAAGGAGTTTAAACACTTACTGTCCGAGGTGTAGAACTCATACACCTCACACAGTTTCCCTTTACAAGAAGGGTAGGGATAGAAGTCTTGCAGCTGGAGCCAGACATCACGAGTGGGATAAGCATGGCTATGGGGGGCAGAAATACCCCGAGCTTAAACGTTCAGCCAAAACTACGAAGAAGGCTACGGTTAAGCTTACCTGTAAGAAGTGTGGGTACACCACCCTTAGGAAGGGAATTAGGCTTAAGAAGGCTGAGCTTAAATAGGCGGGTGAGCCAGGGGTGAAGCTTAGGGAGATTATCCCTAAACCTAGAAGTAGCTTCATTAAGGTTAGATGTCCGGACTGCGGTCATGAAAACGTGGTTTTCGATAGAGCTACGAAGAAGGTTTTTTGCAGGGTTTGCGGAGCCGTAATAGCTGAGCCTACGGGAGGGAAGGTTCTGCTTAGGGGTGAAGTGGTGGAGAGGCTGAGCTGATGGATGGAGGCAAAGTCGAGGACTTCCCCGAGCCTGGAGAACTCGTAATAGCCACCGTTAATAAGGTTACTGATTATGGCGCCTACTTAGGCTTGGATGAGTATGGGGGAGCTGAGGGCTTCCTCCACATTTCCGAGGTTTCCACAAGCTGGGTTAGGAATATAAGGGATTTCGTTAGGCCTGGACAGAAGCTCGTCTTGAAGGTTTTAAGAGTTAACAAGGAGCGGGGCCACATAGACTTATCCCTGCGAAGGGTTAGCGGGAAGGAGAGGCAGGACAAGCTTGTAGAGTGGAAGAAGAGTAAGAAGGCTAGGATGCTGGTTGAAATGGCTGGTGAGAAGCTTGGAGTGGACAACCTTGAAGCCTTCACCCTGGAGCATCTAGCCAAACTCGAGGAGAAGTTTCCAAGCGCCTATGCAGCTCTGGAAGAGTTTGCGGAGAAGGGTGAAAGCGTAGGCCTTAAGCTTGGAATTAAGCCTGAGGTTTCAAGGGTCCTAGCCGAAATCGCAAGGTTGAAGATTAAGCCTCCCACCGTGAAGATTAAGGGCGTATTCCACCTGAGCTGTCCAGGCCCTAGGGGTATCGAAGCCGTGAAGGATTCACTTCTCTCCTGCAAGGCTTCTAAGAAGCTTAGGAAGGTTAAAATTGAAATGTATACGGCTGGGGCGCCGAAATACGTAGTTGAGGTGGTGGCTAAAAACTGGAAGGAGGCTGAGAGAGCCCTCGAAGAACTGGTGGACTGCGTGCTTACGAGGATTAAAAAGCATGGTGGAGAAGGGAAGTTTGAGAGGGAGAAATAGCCTTGCCTCCTCTTATGCGCAGATGCTTGAAATGCGGCGAATACACTTTAAGTCAAACTGTCTGTCCTAGGTGTGGGGGTCCTCTCCGCCTCCCCGTACCCCCAAAGTTTTCCCCCGAAGACCGGTATGCAAGGTATAGGAGGGCGTTGAAGGCTGAGGTTAATCCTTAACCTTCAAGATGATTATTTGAGCAGTCTCGGAAGCTTCTGGAACCTCACCATGGGAGGGTGAAACGTAGGCAATCTCAAACCTTTCAAAGACCTCTTCATCAGCTACACCCATGGCGTAGAAGATTATTTTCCCGAGGAGTGTGTCTTCATCTGGGATTCCATCCCCATTCTTGTCTAGGTTTTCCATGGTGAATCCTGGTTTAAGCTGGCTGGCAGCCCTAGCCATCCACATCCAGCTTCCATCATCTCCAAAGCCTAGGGGAACATGGTAGCCTGAAACCTGGGGATGCTTAAAGGTGGTTATGAAGGCTAGGAGGTATTCTGCTTGAAACCTGCCCTTCAAAATTTCTGCAGCCTCATCCTCCTTCGAGAGGAATAGAATAGCCACCTCCGCCGTTTTACGGCTGTCTAGGAGGGATGGGTCTGAAACTGTGGCAGCCTTCCCCAGCACGCCAAGCCAGTAGCCGTGGCTCCACCAGGCTACAACGGGCTTCCCCTCAAGGTTTTCCCTAATCCAGGCTAAGGCTTCAAGCCAGTCTGGCTTTGGAGTTTTGCTTGGGAGGGCTGAGGCAGCTATGGGTGGGGGGAAGTCAGCTGAGTCCACGGCTGCCAGGAAGGTTGGGAAGAGTAGGATTATGATGAGGATTGGGGTGAGGATGGCTAGTTTGGAGATGGGAGGCTTCCACCCCTGCTTTAACACCCTACCAGCTGTTTTTGAAATTTCAAGTAGGGCGTAGGCTGCGAGAAGGCTTAGGGCTGGAGCGGCTAGGAGGCTAAGCCTAACCATGGAGGCTAAGGCATAGAGCGAGGTTAGGGCGAAAAGCATGGTGTAGAGGGTTTCAGGCCTAACCTTCCTCGAGGCAAGTAGGAGGCCTAAAACGCCTAGGGGTAGGATTCCTCCAAGGGCTATGTAGCTTGAAGCCCAGGTTCCAGTCTTATAGTCCAGTGAGGCCTCCCTTAAAATGCCTAGGAGCGTTGAGGGTCGAACTGCTGGATTTAAGACTTCCAGGCTTTCGTAGGTTAGGGCTGAAGTTAGACCGGAATAGTATAGGGCTAAGCCTCCAACCGCTGTGAGGGTTAGGCTGAAGGCTAGCTGAAGCCTCCTCCTAGAAGCTGGGAGAAGCCTATGGAGGCTTTCGAGGGAACATACGAGGATGGCTGCTAGAAGTGTGGGGAGGGCTGGAAGGGAGGCAATAATGTGGAGGCCGGGTGTTGGAAAGGGTAGGGCCAGCAGGATTCCAAGGAAAACTGTTAGGAGGTAGGAGGCTGCCAGGCGTGGGGTATAACCTTGAAGCAGAACCACGGCGAAAACGAGACTGGCTAGGAGGAAGCCTGCATAGTAGCAGAACTCCCAGGAAATGTTCAGGTAGGCTAGTGAGACCCCAGCGGCGGCGGAGTAGGTTAGAGCCCTAATCCTAGAAGCCGTTTTTAAAGCTTTGAGGAAGAGGAGGGAGACGAGGAGGAGTAGGGGGATTCCGAGTATTGAAGATTCGAGGAAGCCTGCAGCCGTGTGGTTAACGTAGATGGGGCATAAGGCTCCTAGGAGGGCTGCTAGGAGACCTGTTTTCCCGCCTTCAAGCTGCCTACCCAAGAAGTAGAGTAGTATTATGCTTGGGATGGCTGAGGTGGGGGGTAGGAAGAAGGCTATTTGAAGAAGGGACACCCCTAACCTGCCAACCAGCCCATAGATGCCTGCAATGGTTAAGGGA